>JAVCCX010000100.1 GCA_030765245.1 Candidatus Zophobacter franzmannii
AAAATCACCATTGCGGAGGTCTAAGGACCATCCGCAAGGTGAGAGTATTTTGCATTTGCTTCGTATAACAACTCTCCTGAGTTGTTGGGATATTGATATCTTCTTAACTGTAATTTCTCTATCTTGTGCTAAATTTTATCTTTGTTGTCTTTTTCCGTGCCTTTAGTGGCTAACATTTCCTATTTTTCTTGTACATAATATTTTTTTTCTTATTCCGTGCTTTCCGTGCCTTCGGTGGTTAACATTCCCTATTTTCTTGTACATAATATCTTTCTTTCTTCTTTCGTGCCATTTCGTGTATTTCGTGGTTGAAAAAATCTTATATTATCCAACTCGTCAGCTCTTCATACCTCTTTACGAAGGTCAGCAACCCGGAATCAACAGCTTCCATGACAGTGCGGATTGGCAGGTCAGCGGCTACAATATCCGCGGGAGTAATGGTTGTCAAATCCACAGCCGGCACACCCTTCTTCAATTTATACATCATCTTAATCAGAGCAGAATTAGAATTCAATCGTCCACCCATCCCGATTCGCATCAGATTATAACGATCGCAGTAATTCTTAAGATCACGGATATAACCCTCACTGACTGCATGATAGAAAAGACCAATGTTGGCTGAACGACTCTTCATTATGACATTACTTTCAGACTCTTCGGGAACTACATAATCACGGCAATATGCCTGTCCTGATTCCTTATCAATGTAATAGACAAGTCCATCCTTCTTACCTGTGAGTCCCTTAACAGGGAGTAAATAATTCACTTTCATTTTTTCCTCCTATTTATCCTACGAAGCTTCAGCGTAGTAGGATAGTCCTACGATTTATCAGCCATAACTTCAGTGTCGGTAGAAGTTTTAGCGAAGTAGAACTAAGTTATTGTCTGTTACCCCTATAATTGCGGGACATTATAAAATTAATTCAACTAATTCAGTACAAATATAAGATAAAGACTTTTGCTTGTCAAGACTTTCCTTTAAGAAGACGGGAGATTTTATCATTAGTGACTTATACACAACTTGTGGATAACTCGTGGCTTTCCACGGGAGACCCACGGGTGGGTAACGGGTAGCTAACGCGTGGGACACGCGTCTTTACTAAGCGCGATGTTGGGTTGTAATTGTCTGATGTATGTGGATATGGCTTTGGTATGGCTTACTGTAAAACTAATTTCTGACCTTTCCAACCTGTCACGGCGTAACATTGTGAAGACGGATGGTTGAGCAAAGCGAATCCTTGCAAATGGTTAGAGGGATAAGATACTATTTCGAAGAAGTCCGTTTTCACTTCGTTCTGACAAGCCCCTTTTTTTAAAGGACGGTCTTAAATTCCCATCCTTCGGAGGGGTGGCACGGAGTGACGGGGTGGTTTCTTTCTCTCGCATTTATTGGGTGCACTCTGGGAAATGATTGCCCTAAACTGTGTTAATGGAAGTTGAAACTGTTCGCTTTGGTGCAAGCTTACATTGCTGGTACCCAAAGAGGTAAACCACCCCGTCACTTTCGTGCCACCCCTCCATTGAGGGGAATTTAAGATTTAAGAGATGCAAACTGCGTTTGCAAAACGATTTAGGGCAACACCGGGAACGCGGACATCCTTGTCCGCAATAATGGAAACAAGAAGATGCGGACAGGATGTTGGTTGGTAAACCACCCCGTCACTTTCGTGCCACCCCTCCATTGAGGGGAATTTAAGATTTAAGAGATGCAAACTGCGTTTGCAAAGCAACTGCCGGCAGCACCGGGAACGCGGACATCTTGTCCGCAATAATGCAAACAAGAAGATGCGGACAGGATGTCCGCGGTCCCACGCAGTTGCTGGAGAAATGCGATGAAGCTAAAGCATCATTTCCCACAATACAACTTTAATTTTGAAAGGTCTAAATACCATTTAAAAAGTAAAAGGATAGAATTAATTAAAAAAATACTTGCCAATAACTTAACACCTGAGTAAAATCCATATTAATTAACCAATAATTGGAGGAATTATGAAACAGGGTATAGTCTTAATATTTTTAATTCTTACACTTTCTCTTAGTGCAAGTGTACTTTTTTATGATGATTTCGAAAGAGCTGATGGAGATGTCGCTAATGGATGGCAATTTAATACTCCACCTCATCTAACAAATTCCTTGATCAATACAGGGGTTTACAACATAAACCTACCTGCTACGGGTAATACTTATCATTCTTTTACTGAGCAGACAAATGGCACTGTATTTGTAGAATATGATTGGAAAGTCTTATCTAATGATTGGACTACATGTGTTTATCCGGTTGAGGATATGGTCTATATCAGATGTGATTGGGAGGGTAACCTTGATTATGATACTTCCAGTAACTTTACAACTCCAACCCCAATTACTCAGATTAATTTCCAACAATGGTATCATGTAAAACTTGCTTATGATATTGATAACAATACTTTCTCTTTCTGGTTGGATGATACACAACTAATTAATGAGGTTACTTCCAATAATGTTAGTTCATTGAATTCCTTCTACTTCCGAAACTTGAATGCTACTGATTCCATACAACAAATAGATAACTTCCTTGTTTATGATAACACTCCTCCTCTTGCACCCCTGAATCTTACTGCAACTGAAAGTGTAAGTAGCATTGTGTTAAATTGGGAATCTGTGCCAGACTCACTATTCGTTACTTATAAAATCTATAGGGATATAACACCAAATCCTACAACCGAGATTGCAGAAGTTGGACCGTATGTAACTACTTATACGGATATGGTCAGATCTGCTCCCAATACTGATTACTACTACAGGGTTAAAGCGATTGGATTAGGTGATATTGAAAGTGATTATTCGGAGCAAGTTGAGCTTATTCATCTGCAACCGGAGATGAGGATTACAGGTAATCCTGTGAATATTGATGTTGGTTATGGCTATGAAGAAGCCGGTTCATTTACTATTCATAATGATGGTAACTATGATTTGAATTATATGATTTCTACGACTGGGAATTCGTCTCTTAGTAATGGACTTGTTGCATATTATCCTTTGGATGGTAATGCTAACGATGCAAGTGGATATGGAAACAATGGCACTGTATATGGAGCAACTCCCTACACAGACATATCAGGGAATATTAATAGTGCCCTGTATTTTGATGGGGATGATTATGCCATTATACCCGGGAACTTCATTTTTCATAACCCAGGTGATGCTTCAATATCCTTTTGGATGTATAAAGAAGATTCTAATAAAAGGAATATATTTTGGTCTAAGAATGATGATTTTGAGAACAATAGGTACAACTTCTTTACAGGAGATGACGGGAACGGTTTTGAGATGGACTATAGAGAACCCAATGGTACCCTACACTTGAATGATGGACCAAATACAATGACAACATCAATTCAAGAATGGGTACATGTAGTTGTAACTAGAATTAACGATACATACTCATTTTATAGAAATGGACTACTAATTGTCGAAGAGACTGATGCTTCTCCATCATTGCCAAATACTTCTGATTTTTGGAGGATTA
>JAVCCX010000210.1 GCA_030765245.1 Candidatus Zophobacter franzmannii
AACTGGTGCCCTCGTTGCGTAACAGCACTGGCGAATGACGAGGTTGAGCATGAAGATAAAGAAGGTAAGCTATGGCATTTCCGTTATCCGCGTGCTGATGGCAAGGGATATGTAGTAATCGCTACTACCCGTCCTGAGACTATGCTTGGTGATACTGCGGTTGCAGTTAACCCTAAAGATGAACGCTATGCTGACTTGGTTGGCAAGAATGTTATCCTCCCTTTCACAGGTCGTGAGATCCCTGTAATTGCGGACAACTATGTTGATATGGAGTTTGGAACAGGTTGTGTTAAGATTACTCCTGCCCATGACCCTAATGACTTTGAAGTTGGTAACAGGCATAATCTGGAAAGAATCCTTGTTCTCGATGAACATGGTGTTATGAACGAAACTGCCGGCAGTGAGTTTGTAGGTTTAGACCGTTATGCATGCCGTAAGAAACTTGTTGAGATGATGAAAGCTGAAGACCTTTTAGAAAAGATAGACACTCATAATCACTCTGTTGGTCACTGCTATCGCTGTGAAACTGTTATAGAACCATACTTGTCTGACCAGTGGTTTGTTAAGATGCAACCACTTGCTGAAGAGGCAATTGAAAAGGTTCAAACCGGTGAAGTTAAGTTCCAACCTGAGCGTTGGACCAAGGTTTATATGCACTGGATGAACAACATTCGAGACTGGTGTATCTCTCGCCAAATCTGGTGGGGACATCGTATTCCTGCCTACTACTGTGAAAAATGCGGAGAGCTTGTTGTTTCTGCGGAAACTCCAACGAGTTGTCCAAAGTGCTCATGCACTAAGTTCCGTCAGGATGAAGATGTTCTTGATACCTGGTTCTCTAGTTGGTTATGGCCATTCTCAACTATGGGTTGGCCTGAGGAGACAGAGGAGTTAAACTACTTCCTGCCTACAAACCTGCTTGTAACCGGACATGAGATTATCTATCTCTGGGTTGCCAGAATGATAATGGCAACACTTGAATTTAGAGATACTATCCCGTTTGATACTGTTTATCTACATGGTATCGTTCGTGACGAGCAAGGTCGTAAGATGAGCAAATCACTCGGAAACTCACCTGACCCTATTGACATTATCGAGAAGGTTGGTGCTGATGCTCTTAGATTTGGAATTATCTTCAATACACCTAAGGGTGCTGATAGCTATTACACAGATGCTCTGCTTGAAAATGGGCGTAACTTTGCCAATAAGATTTGGAATGCATACAGATTTATCATGATGAATGCTGAGAATATTGAGGGACTACCGACTAAAGATGAGCTTCGGCTTGAGCTTGCAGATAAATGGATATATAGTCGTTTGAATGAAGTTGCCAAGGAAGTAGCAGATTACTATGAGAACCTGCGTTTCAATGATGCAGCTTCTTCTATGATGCGCTTCATCTGGGATGAGTTCTGTTCCTGGTATCTTGAACTTACAAAAGATAGAATATATAATAGTGAAGACAAGGTTGGACAGCTTACTGCAAAGTACATCCTGCTTGATGTAATGCAGAGTTCTATGCGTCTTCTTCACCCTATCATGCCATTTATAACTGAAGAAGTGTGGCAAGGAATTAAGGCTCAGCTTCCTAACGACGAAGAGGCTCTTATTATTGCTCAATATCCTATTGCAGATGAATCTATGATTAGTGAGAAGATCTCTAATGAGATGAGCTTCATCCAGGAGACAATCACTGCTATCCGTAATCTTCGTAAGCAGATAAACCTCAACCCCGGTGTTGAAGTTGAGATTACAGTTGTTACAGAGGATCAAAATGTTGATGCCCTCTATAAGCAGTATCAGAGTTATCTCACAAAGCTTGCAAAAGTAACAAACTTAATCTTTACTGCTGATAAACCTGAAGGTGCAATCGCTGCTGTTGTTGGTAAAACAACCCTCTATCTCTCACTCGAAGGTCTGATTGATATGGAAGCAGAACGAGCTAAACTCCTGAAGCAGATTGATAAACTTGAGAAAGAGTTCGGTGGAATTGAGCGTAAACTCGGGAACGAGAAGTTCATTAGTAAAGCTAAGCCTGAGATTGTTGAAAAAGAAAAGGCTAAATACAATGAAGTTAAGGATAAACTGGATAAAACTAGAGAACTCCTTGTCGGATTGAAATAGATATTCGCGTATTTGAACTTGCACCGCAATGAACGAAGTGAAGGTGGGGCGAGGACAAATATAGTGACAAAAACCACCCCGTCGCCTTGCGACACCCCTCCAACTTTGAGTAGGAGGGGAATTAATGCAAACCTTGCGGATGGTCGCAGACCTCCGCAATGGTTATTATCCCCATAGCCCTCACTTTTAAGTGGGGGTCTAACTACACCAACGCTACTCCCATCCCCCCATTTCCCAGAAAGGGAAATGGGGGGATGGGATAAATCATACATAATTATCAATCCACCAACTAAATTTGGTGGCTATGGGGATCGATGCAATGACGAGCAGTGCTGTCGAAATCTACATTAATTCTATTCTAAAGTACCAACTAGTTTACGACCATGATAATATGGGAAATCAAGTTCACTATGCAGAGACTCAACATTATCTATTGTAATTTTGCCGGCTGGGATTATTTCAAGGTCCCACTCAGCAATTTCCTGCATCCGCTTTAGTGTGGTAACACCCTCTGAAGCTGTGTTTGAGCCACCAGAAGTTAGGATGTACTTAACTTGTGAAAATGCTTTTAATGTAGTTACTGATTCAAGAATGGAAGCTGATTTATCGATAGCTTTATGGAATGTAATAGGTAAGGGACCTGCAACTTTACAGAGTATTCTCAAGGCATCTTCATCAATCTTGTTTTCAGGTGTTAGAACTCCAAGTACAAAACCAGCAACATTGAGTTTTCTGAATTCACGAATACTCTGGCACATTGCAATAATCTCCTCAACAGAGTAAACAAAATCACCCTTTCGAGGTCTAATCATAACCTTAACAGGGATTTCTACAGCATCAATAACAAGGCGAACCATATTCAGAGGAGGAGTTAATCCATCCTGTGCCAGATTCGAGCACATTTCAAGTCGGTCAGCTCTGAGTTCCCAAGCAAGCAAGGCCTCTGAAAAGCTTTCTACACATACTTCTTTTCGATAATTTATCATTACAAATCTCCACTAATTAGTATCGGTAAGAAAAAATGATATTACCTAAAGTCAACGAAAAAAGGGAGCAAATCGTTGATTTGCTCCCTTTTGAGTAAATTGTATTATTTAATTAGTGTTAATTTCGAAGTATTGCTTGTTCCACCAGTCAGTAAGCGAGCAAAGTAAACTCCACTGTTCACTTCTTGACCTTTATCATTCTTCCCATTCCAAGTTAGACTATGTTTTCCGGCAGTTCCAATACCTTCATTCAAAGTTCTGATTAGGCGACCACGAACATCATATAGTTTCAGAGAATAACTCTGTCTATTTGGCAGAGAGAAGCTAATTGTTGTGGTAGGGTTAAATGGGTTAGGATAAGCTGGATATAATTCAATTATCTTTGCAGATGCAACCCCCTCTTCAACAGAAGCAGTAGGAAGTAGGAAACGGATATAGGCGTTCATTAATTGAGCTTTTGTATGCTCATCATCATCATACAAACCACCCATCACTATTGCAGAAGCAATAGTCCGAGCATCTCTGTTTGCATAAGATGTTACACGAATGAAGTTATCATTTGAAACCAATACTGCATCAGCCCCATCAAGTGTTATTTCATCTACACCATAATCTGGATATTCACCATATAGGTATGTATAATCAAGACCTTCTGCAATAGAGCCTTCTACACCCTCTAAATGATTTATCCCTGCTGGAAGACCATTATTCCCAATAGTCACTCCGAAATAATCCATAATTGGAAGTCCTGAATAGTCATTAACAAAATCTACACCTTCAACATAAAGTGCGCCACCCTGGCTGAGGTAATTAACTAAGATATCAAGCTCGACCGAGCCTATTGTCCCCGGAGGGGTCGTTCCTCAGGATAAGCAGTAGACACCGAGTGTAACAAACACGGCATCAAATTGTGTTAAATCTCCTGGTAGTATTGTTGTTTCTGTATAATTTATTCCATTATTTATTAAAGATCTACCAAGTGCTACTTCGCAACCAGTAAAGAATTCTCCACCCGGTGGTATGAAACTGGAATAATTGTCATTATCCCAGAGAAGTATATTCTGTCCGAACAGCATTGCTGAGAATACAATCATCAGCACTAATAGTCCAGTCTTTCTCATATCTCCCCCTTATTTAGTATGTTTTCCTAAAGTATAATCTTCTTGAGCTGAAAGCCTAATAATATATATAGTCATATTGAATGGTGATGTATCTCGTCAAGCTTGTTTAAGTTACTTACCTGAGCAAGCAAATCTTGTAATATCATTAAAGTATTAGAGTGCAACAAGATCCAATTAGAAAGCAAATTATTTCTTGCCAAGCATAAACAGGGAGAAAAGGTAGAAATCTGAGCTGGGATGTAGCGCAGCCCGGGTCGCGCACTTGAATGGGGTTCAAGGTGTCGCAGGTTCAAATCCTGTCATCCCGACCAAATTTATATAATTTACCAAGCATCCTCCCTAAAACTTAATAAATGGAACTATCCGTTCTCCCTCAGGCTTTTATTCTTTCGGGACATTAATACAATCTACACAGTGGCTTTTGCAATAACTTAGCATTAATAGTTTTAGACCTATCAAATTTAGACGATGCACTTACGCAGTGGCATTTGCAAAGAGTTACAACAATTCATGCTCGCTTGAAGCTCTGTCACAATCTCTTCAGTAATCATTGATAATCTCAATCTACAGTGCCATTTATGCGGACTCTCGAGCTTTTACCCTCTTTTCTCTCTCCCTTTGTGCTCTATGGATCAACGCGCTGACTTTGCACTGTGTATTGTTAAGAATCTGTATCTATAAATAATCAACATACAATTACTTGTGGTGCCCTGACCAACAGTATGTTCCTTGATTGGGAGAATAATGATTACAATCTAAATATTGCAGAATATCTATCTGAGTCTGAAGGGGAATACATAATTGAAACTGTTGAAGACTTAACAACTCTATTAGCTTTTGGACAAAGAGATGATCTTGTATTCAGTTTACAAAATGATATCAGTTTAATTGATAATCCTGAACTATTTATCCCATATATGAAAGGAGATTTTAAAGGGAATGGTTACACAATCCCGGACTTATCGGTTACTTCGTATCACCAATCCGCTGTTGGTTTATTTGGGTATGTCATAGACGCAAATATTAATAATTTAAAAGTACATGATGCTAACATCGTTGCACAGTTTTTAGTTGGAATACTTATTGGTAGATCAGATAATGTAACCATTATCAATTGCTCAACTAATGGGTGTATTGCCGAATCCGTAAACAATACCAGCAGATTAGTTGGTGGAGAAACTAGAATTTTATTATACAATGTTCGAGGCGAAGAAGTCTTCACAGAAGAAACGAACCTATCAATAGGCTAGCACAGTTTTGTTTGGCAAGGGATTGATAAATCCGGCATTAAATTACCATCAGGGGTCTATTTCTGTAATGTCTCCGTTGGGAAGCATAAGCAAACAATTAAACTTATGATGCTGAAATAACGAGCAATTACATTCTAAGTCCCAAACCTAAATATTGTTTAAATATCGAAATTGTAAACTGATGTTTTACTTGACTAATTAACCTAAGTAAAAATCCTTCTATGAATTATAACAAAGGAGTTGAGTTAAAGACACAATGGATAATAAAAAGTTAGTAGATTATCTACTCATCTTAGCAAAAAAGAAGTGGAAAATCATACTCTGGACATCCTTATTTGCAATCATATCTATATTTATTGCTCTTTTATTGCCAAAATACTGGATGTCTAAGACCTCTTTTACTATGAATGATAGTAATTCTCTTGGGTCCTCATTGCCAAAAAATATCACTTCAATGATAGGAAACAGCATGCTCGGTTCCCTCACTTCTTCAGGAGAAGGCCAGAAATTTCTAAATCTAATGTCTTCAAGAAGTTTTAAAGAAGAAGTAATCAATGAGTTTGATTTGAAAACATATTTCAAAGTTGAGGAAGCAGATTCCTATAAAGCCTTGGATCAAGCACTATTGAAATTGAGGAAAATTGTATCTGTCAATATGTCTGACAAAACAGGTGTAATAAGTATTAGATGTGAAACTAAAGATAAACAGTTGTCAGTTGATATGTGTAATTACTATCGGAATCAAACTTTAAAGAAAATAGAGACCCAAAATAAGGATAAAAGTAGAGTTGAATACAAGTTTTTAGAAGCTAGATTAGCTGAGTATAATGTACAATATGATAGCTTATTACTCCAAATTAAAGAATTTCAGCAATCTAACAATATGATAAGCCTTGAACATCAACAACAAATACTTCTGCAAACATATAGTGAAATGGTTGCAAATAGTATGAAGAACGAACTTGAATTATTGATAATTGAAAAAAACTACTCAAAAAAGTCTCCTGAATACCAGAGAATGTTACTTGAAAATGAGTTTTTAGGTGAACAAATTAGAGATTTTGAATCTGATAAAGGTTTAAAAAATGCAAAATATGCTATAGGTTTGAGTAAAATCCCAAATCTAACTGAGAAATACGCCAAACTTTACCTTGATAGTATGATATTAGAGAAAATTACTTCCTCATTGTATCCAATGTTAGAAGCTTCCAGATATGAGTTTTTAAAAGATAAAGACTATATAAACATCATTGACCAACCAAGACAAGCAGGATTGAGGTCAAAACCCAAAAGGGCAAAGCTTGTTGTGATTACAACTATACTCTCTTTCTTACTTATTTCTTGGATTTCAATCTTACTGGCTTCAATGAAATCTGAAGATAGATTAAAATGGCAAGCATTCTGGAAACAATTATGGAATCTACATTAGTATGATAGAATTTACATTAGACACGCTAAGATTCTTTGAACGAGTAAAGAAATACAAATTTTTCCTTATTACTTGCTTCCTGACATGTACTATTTCAGTTTTTCTCTATGCTTTTTTAGTCCCTGAACAGTTCACTTCTACCGCAGTATTTAGATCTCTGAAACCAGAAAATATTAAACTATCAATTGATAATAGCAGTTCTGCTAACCTTAATTATTTGTTCACTGACCCTAATAGCCCAGAGAGAAGTAACCTTTATTGTTACGAGCTTCTAAACTCAAGAAGATTTGCAGAAAAAACTATTATCAAATTTAAGTTAGCGAATTATTTCAAGATTACTGATAAAGATTCACTCAAGGTCAAAGATTTAGCAGTAAAAAACTATTATTCAAAAGTCTTGAGAAGCTCCTATGATGAGGTCTCAGAATTAGTGAAAGTTTCTATAACAACAAAAGATAAAGAGTTATCTCTTTAATTAGTTAACTTTCAACTCCATCTGCTCGATGAGTATTACAATTATGAACATGTTGCAAAACAATGGAAAGTGAGAGTTTTTCTTGAGGAACGTATAGCAGAAATTAAATTAGATTTAGATAAGGCTGACATTGCCTTAAGAAGTTTTCAGACTAATAGTAATACCTATCAAATTGACTTACAAATTGAGTCAGCATTAGATAATTATAGTCAAATTCTGTTAGAGAAAAACAAGTTGGACCTAGAGTACTTAATCCAATCTCAATTATTAGGTGAGAGCTCTCCAAAGGTTAAGATATTGGCTATGCGAGATTCTCTGCTAACCAAACAGATCTCAGACTTAGAATTTAGTGAAGATGAAACTGGAATTTACAAAAGCTTAAATAAGGTTCCTCAGTATACATATGAGTACAGGAAGCTTAAGCGCAGACAAAATGTTTTAGAACTTATGTATGAGTATTTAATTCCTATATATGAGACAGCTAAAATTAATGAAGTAAAAGCCGTAAATAGTATGGAGCTGATTGATTCCCCACGCTTGGCGGGATTAAGAACTAAACCCAAGAGAACATTATTAATTCTATTTGTTTCAATGATGTCATTAATTTTAGCAAATGTATACATCACTATTAGAGAATCCTTGATAAGCTACGGAGCTATCAATAAACAATAATGTCAGAATTTGTTAAATCCAGCTTTTGGAACTTATTTGGAAATGTGTTTGCTAGAACCCTAAGTTTTATTACAATTCCATTTGTAGCAAATTATTATGCTAAGAGTGATATTGCTGTTTATAGGTCTTTACAATCACTACTTCTACTCATCTTTGCAATTATACCCATGGGGATCAATTTACTATATTTATCAGAGGGCAAGAAAACAAGAAATAAATATTGGAATCTTCTTATCTTATCAACTTCTCTGTTTGGGTTCTTGTTCCTTGGCGTGCTCTTTTTTGTAAGGAACAAATACTTTTCAGGTGTCCCTTGGGGATTACCCATTTTTGTATTAATATCAATCCTTGAAATCTATAAAGTTATTCTTATAACCGGCTTGATGGCTGATGTTAAATTTAAACAAATCACTATTGCTATGATTTCTAGACAGACCATACTAAACACATTACTGATATCATTTGCATTCATTAATGGTGTTTTGCCTATATTAATTGGAGCATTACTAATTGCAGAGTTTACTGAAATATTAATATTGAACAAGTTTACACAAAAATCGAACAAAACTCTAAATCGACCAATTCTAGAGAATACCTGCTTTGACAAGAAAGCAAAAAAATACATGTTACTTACGGGTGGAGAATCCCTGTTAGTTAACCTTGCGTTACAATTACCCAATATCATTGTTCTATTAATTATGGGTAAAGAGATTGCTGTAGAGTTTCAAATGCCTCTTGTCTTGGCAGCTGTACCTGCTGTTATGATAATGAAGTCGGTTGCCAGTGTTATGCTTCCCTACCTATCAAATAATAGAGATAATGATAAAATACATAATGTAATAAACCATATCCATTATATCTTTATCATAATGGGACTACCGATTTATTTTGCCATTAGTTTTTTTGCTCATGAAATATCAGACATTATGTTTAATCCTAACTGGGAGTACGCGTATATTGGATTAAGATATTTTCCAATTTTTATGACTGTCAATATCTTACAAAGCCCGTTGTCGGGGTTAGCATTACTAAAGAATAGACCTGAAATTGGTTTTATTTATGCTCTATCTCTGTTAGTATTCAGATTACTATCTCTTAAGTTAGGCTATCAATACTATGGCTTTATTGGTGCGATTTTATCTTTCACAATATCTGATTCTATCATACGAACAATAAGACTTCTGGCTGACTTAAAATTAGTTAACTACAATTTTCATTTATTCATAAAAAATGTTGCAAAACCAACAATTCTTGCTTTAGCTGCAATGATTTCATGCTCTGCTTTATACTATTTTGATTTCAATAAATACCTTGGTTTCTTTATCTCTTGGGTCATCTTTGGAGCTATCTTTATCATTTGGGACAAAAGAAGATTAGCATCACAACTACAGCAATTAAAGGTAAGTTTTAAAAGATGACAATTTCAAAAAGCCACTTTACGACAATTACACCGACCTTGATAATCCTAGCTACCCTTGGACTTCTTGTTATCTTTCCAATTGATTTTATCTTTATAGCGTTAGCAATGGCTATGTTAATCACGGTGAAATATGATATGCGAATTGGCGCACTATTAGTATACTTTAGCAATATTATTATTATTAGAGGATATGAACTCTATAACAATGGTAATTCACAAATATTTCATGCTATTATTTTTTATTTGATACCCCTTGTTATAATTTTTGTTTGGTCGTTACGAGGAGAAAAGAACAAGCTCTATTTGCATTCGTATAATCTAACTCTGTTAGCATTCTTTTTCATGATGATCTTTTCAGTCTTGTTTTTCTCAACTTCAAAAAGCTACGGATTTGAGAAGTTAGTGTCTTTCTCTTTTACTCTGTTAGGTTGCTTTACAGTTAATCTCACAGTCAGAAAGAAAACTGACCTCTATAAGTATTTTTATAGTTTGCATATATTTGGAGTCCTTTTACTAGCTCTATGCTTTGCCTCTTTGTTTACTAACAGAATGGAAATTGGCAGATTTTATTATGGAAGATTCAGCACCCTCGGGATTAATCCCATTTGGGTTGCCAGGTATCTCTCATATGCAATCCTTGCGAATATTGCCTTAATCTACAAATGGAAAGATCAGCTAGATAAATTATCATATTTAATTGTAATTACCCTAGCTCAATTCTTATTCATGTTAGCTACAGGGTCTAGAGCTCCTCTATTAGGACTAGTTATTGCAATTTCTGTAATCATTGTTGTAAAAATTAAATTTGATATCAAGAAACTCCTTACTATCGGTTTAGTTTTATTAGTTATTGGAATTTTAGTAATGTCTATATCTGAAAACAAACTACTTGAAAGATTCTCCGGCACACAAGGTAGTCAAAAGAGCACACTTTCAAGAGTTGTAGCCCAATATCAAGCTTATGAGTTATTCAGAGAAAATATCGTTTTTGGCGGTGGATTTGGCTCCTTTAAGAAATACTTATTAAAATATCCTCATAATATTTTCTCTGAAGTAATTTCTGAGATGGGATTACTAGGATTTTCAATATTACTCCTGCTACTCTTTTTCTCAGTTAAGAGCATAAAAAAAATAGATCATCGAAAACATGGCAATATAGTGTTACTTGCATTTCTTACCGCAACTTTCGTTAATACTAACTTAAGTGGCCATCTTGGTATTAATACCTTTTTTTGGATAAACATCTTTATCGTTAATCACTTAGCGAACTTACCTATAACTGACTCTATTCTTAAAACCAAAGCAATAGATGCAAAAGCCACGGAAATAGCAATATAAAATGAAGATGTTAATGATAATAAACGAATTCCCTCCCACTGGAGAAAGTGGAGTTCAACGTTCATCAAAGTTTGTGAAATATTTATCTCGAGCAGGGCATGAAATACATGTTATCACTCCCCGAAAACCGGTTAAGAATGTCTTAGACTACTCATTATGCGACGATATCCCAGAAGATGTAAAAATCCATTATACAGCAAACTGGGGAGCTAAAGGTAATGGAGTTCAGAAAATTGCAAAGACCAAGGAAGTTGTTAGTAGTAATAAATCAATACTCAAAATTTCTATCTGGAAAATAATCAAGGGACTTAATGACCTCCTATTACCATATGATAAACAGATTGGTTGGGTGCCTTTTGCTTATCTAAAAGCTTTAAAAGTCATCCGCAAAGAGAAAATCAAAATTGTTTACATTACATCATATCCTTTTTCAGCTCAAATAGTTGGAATTTGG
>JAVCCX010000243.1 GCA_030765245.1 Candidatus Zophobacter franzmannii
CGCATGATGACTATCTTTATACACCACCAATGTATATGATTGCGGGAAATACATATCATATCAGCTTTTGGTATAAGACATCTCGCTTTGAAGAATCAATAGAGAAGCTTAACATACTCGTTGGTGACTCACCTGTAAATTCAGCTATGACAACTGAGATTTGGGACAACGATAACATAATCAATATCGAATATGCAGAAGCCACCTTTGATTATATCCCAACTGAGAGTGGGTTAAATTTCCTTGCTCTTCATGCTTATAGTGATGTTCTCCAGATGGTTCTTCTTGTAGATGATCTTAATATCACAGAAGAAGAAACAAGCTCTAACGAAGATAACATTGTTAACCCTAACAGCTTATCTGTTTCAAACTTCCCAAACCCTTTCAATCCTGAGACAACTCTTGAATGCTCAATCCCGAAGGGTAAGACAGGTTCATTAGGAATCTATAATATAAAGGGTCAGTTAGTTGTTAAGTATCCGAACTTAAACTCACAGGATACAAAGATAGTTTGGAAAGGAATCGATACTAATGGAAATGAAGTTCCATCTGGTACCTATTTCTACCGTCTCAGAAGTGATGGTAAAACTCAATCAGGAAAGATGACTTTACTCAAATAAGCTCGAATCACAACAATATATTGCAATTAAGGCACCTCATTTGGGGTGCCTTTGCTTTTAATATTACATCTTAAATATCCCTAATTATTAATATCCATAGATTTGATTTTAAAATCTCGTTCCAAATCTCATTATAGTACTCATTTTTTTTCTTACATTTCGGGAGTAATTTGTAAAGTGTGTAAACCTGTTTGTTAGATTTCATAATTACTAAGTCTATCTCCGAAGTAAAGCTTTAATTCATTTCTGATAATTCTCCAGTTTGGATAGGTATTGACCCATCTGTTTTCTTCCAGTTCTTTAGTCCTTAAAAAAGCAAGCCTTTCTAATGCATCAATATTAGGTAAACATCCTTTTGTCTTCACCACTTTTCTAATCTCTTTATTATAGCTTTCTGCGGAGTTGTTGGTATAAATTATTTTGCGTAATTCTTTTATATAACTAAACATAGGACTAATCTCATTCCAGCTCCCTCTCCATACTTCAGCTATCCCCGGACACTTTGTATCCCACTTTTCCTCCAATAGTTTTAGGTTAAAAAGTGCTTGCGATTCATCCTTTGCTTCGTAGATTGATTTTAAATCTTTACAAACTTCTTTGTAATGTTTATAGCTAACATATTTGATTGAATTTCTAACTAAATGGACTATGCAACGCTGTTGATTTGCAAAGGGAAAGTGGTCATCGATGACTTTTTTTAAACCCTTCAATCCATCGCTGCATATTATCATTATATCCTTAACCCCTCGCATCTTAAGGTCCCTAAAGATATGACCCCAGGTGGTTGCTTGCTCTACGTCGTGAACCCATAAACCGAGAGACTCCCTCCGACCTTCCATTGTTAACCCAGTAATGGTATATAAGGCTTTTTTAACAATCCGTCCATTGCTTCTTTTGGGTGCATCAGGATATGATTCTTTAACCTTACAGACCATTGCATCGATAAACACTATTGGATACACTTCGTCTAATTGGCGGTTTCGCCAGGCGGTTAACTCATCACTTATACCACTAATTATCGAACTAATAGTAGCTTGACTTATTTCAATACCATAAGCTTTATGAACAAACTTTGAGATTGCTCTCTGAGACATATTTTGACCATACAGAAGGGTTATTGCTTCTGTAACACTACTGAGAGTTCGCTGCCGTTTAGCGATTATAACGGGACTGAAACTACCATCACGATCCCGAGGAGTATCAATCTTCAACTCTCCGAGTTCTGTTTTTAGCATCTTAAGAGTAGAGCCGTTACGACGGTTGCCGGAGGGCTTCTCTCCAAAGCTATTATGCTCATAGCCTATGTGTTCTGTCATTTCATTTTCAAGGCATATCTGATAGATGCGACGAAGGACTTCTTTAGATACACTTGAGGCATTATAGTCGTTGTCTTGTAAAAGCCCCTTTACAAATACATCTATCTTATCATTCTTTGTTCCACTTTTCATTTGTGTGAACCTCCTTTGTTGTCTTAACTATATGCTTAATCGCATATGGAGGTTTACACACTTATCTTTTTATTCCCATTAATTTCCACCTCTCTGCTCCATTACTGCTCTATTGTAATCCTTAATTGACTCTTACTCGACCCCTACTTGACCCTTACTTGACCCTTACTGTAAGCACTAAGTTATACACAAGATGTGTATAACTTTCTCATAGGTCTTTAGAAAGTATTGTAATAGAACCCTAATAGAGCATAAATAGTGCTGTTTTTTAGAGATTTCAAAGATTGCCTTTAAAAGATTGCCCTGAAGATTTTAGAAGCAGTTACTTACAGCAATACCTAAATCATGAGTTTCCATCCTATGACCCTGTCCAATATGTGAATAGTGTATGCCATAATACAAAGACAGGAGAAAATAGACATTCCCCCAATAAATGGAAAATATCCTAACTTGAGTGGTTTGGTTATGAATAAAAGATAATTATCTCCTTGTTAACAAGGAGTTAGAGAGTTTACTAATTTAGTCTATCTTTGGAAATTTTTCAACATAGCACATACTGATTGCTATCTCAAAAGGAATTTAGATATTGACAAATATTGTTTCTGTGTACAAATTTGTCTTAGTATATGAAGTTTTGAAGTTGCAAATTGTAAATATTGACTACCTCCTGTTTATAACTGTATTATTCTGTTACACTTGCAACAAGTCAAAACAAATTCCCTTATTTAGATAAAACTTAGAATTTTGCTTGAGTATCACATAGATTTATGTATGCGACCTAAAACCTGTTAACTCTAAATGGAGACAAGATTATGAAGAAAACTATTTTTATTCTATTCATTTCACTGTTCATCTTCGGTACTATTTTCGCAATTGGAGGAGATAATTTTGCATCTGCAGTTGCAATTACAAACTTTCCATATACTGACACAGGAAATACTTCAACTTTAACAAACACGATGGGGAATGATTCTCCGGATGCTTTTTATCTCATACACTCCCCTGTGGCAATTACAGATTTGGATATTAGTCTTTTAGAATCAGACTTTGATACCTATTTAAGACTCTATGCTGCTGATCGAACTACTGAAATTGCGGCTAATGATGATATTGAAATCGAAACAGATACTGGATCCTACTTCCTTATCCAATCGGAACTAACCGATTTGTCCCTTGCTGCAAACACTGACTATTACATCATTGTTGAAGGATATGATGGGGCATGGGATCCAGATTCTGGCCCATATCAGATAGATGTATCAACTAATGTTATATTAGCTACTACACCTGCTGATGGAGTTATCTATCAGGCACTAGATGCTCAAGTAGGTTGGAACTTCGTGTTAAATATTGAAACTTATGATTTGTATTTCGACACTGTTTCTCCACCGGTTGCAATGACAGTTAATAATGCCGTAGTATCGGAAACATATGATCCAGGTTTATTAAATGAAGATACAATTTACTATTGGAAGGTAGTCGCTAGAAATGCAACTATTAGTTTTGAAAGCCCTATCTATAGTTTTCGAACTGGGATAACCGGTAATTGTTTTGGAACAGCCATACCTATAACAAATTTCCCATATACAGACACGGGAAATACTTCAAATTTTACAAATACAATGGGGAATGAAGCTCCAGATGTTTTTTATCTCATAAACTCCCCTGTGGCAATCACAGATTTGGATATTAGTCTTTTAGAATCAGATTTTGATACCTTTTTAAGACTCTATGCTGCAGATCAAACTACTCAACTTGCCGAGAATGATGATATTGCAGTCGTATCAGATACTGGAACCTACTTCCTTCTCCAATCGGAACTAACCGATTTGTCCCTTGCTGCAAATACAGACTATTACATCATTGTTGAGGGATTTGATGGGACATGGGATCCAAATTCTGGCCCATACCAGATAGATGTCGATGCAGTATTTGCTCTGGAGGCAAATGTAATCATTACTGAAGTGAATACTGACATTGTTCAGTATGTTGAACTCTATAATGATGGTACAGGAGCACAGGATTTGGCTAATTGGACACTGAATCAGAATGCTCCTTCTCTTTCAACCCCATTGTCA
>JAVCCX010000390.1 GCA_030765245.1 Candidatus Zophobacter franzmannii
AAATATTTGGGGTAAACTCAAAACTGTCACCCAGATGCTTGGTCTAATCTTTGTAATGCTATATCTATCCTCAGGTTGTATCGCCCCAATAGCAGAGTTGATTATTCATATCTATTTCTGGATTGTAGCCGGAATTACAGTTCTATCCGGGAGTAACTATTTCTTCATTAAGAGAGGTTCAAAATGAGAAAACTTATACCTTTAGTGCTGATATCCATACTATTGCTTTCAATAACTGCATGTAATAAGACAGAAAAAGAAGTTATTAACAATTTCTCTCAGACGATATCTAATAAGCCGATGTCCTGGGGTAAAGACCATGTAATCTACATTTTTGCTGATCAAGAAATGTGGCAGGAAGTTGAAGTAGATGTCAAAGCTAATCTCCAGCGTGTATTTGAGACAACTAACGAAGAGACACTGTTTGATATAAAACTTGCGGATGTAAACAAGATAGATGACTACTATAAATTCAGGAACCTGCTTTTCCTAGCCGACATAACCGATAATGAACCTGTTGCTAAATATGTTACCGAACAATTGCAGGGTGACTTAATAGACCAGGCCAACAAAGATGGGTATGCCTTTTTGTATAAAGAGAACCTCTGGGCGAGAGATCAAGTAGTTTGTTTCCTGCTTGCTAATAGCTCAGAACAGATGAAGTCACTGCACATTAACTTGAAGGATGTCCTTTTTGACAAGTACTCCGATGCTCTAAAGAATAGGATTAGCAATCGAATTAGTAGTAAGGTTACTAAAGATGAGAAGATCTTTAGCACTTTACCATACATCATAGATATTCCTAAACAATTCACTGTTTTTCGAGATGAGAAAGAGCAAAACATTCTTAGCTTCCTTTATCGCCATTACAAACAGCAGGGTGACAAACCTGATAAATATGTGACTGTATATTATGAAAAGAGTGACAAAAACCCAATTAACGAACAGTGGTTAATCAAGACTCGCGGTAAGATTGGTTGGGATATATATGATAATGATGAGATAAAGGCTGACCAAGTAAAAATTGAACCATTTGCATGGAAGAATCGTAAAGGTACTAAATTGCATGGCAGATGGAGTAACTATAAGCACTATGTCGGTGGTGCTTTTCAGAGCTTTGCCTTCTATGATGAAAAGACCAAGACAGCGTATCTGATTGATAATTCGATCTTCTTTCCAGCAGGGGATAAACTATACTATCTTATGGAACTTGAAGCTATTAGCAAATCTATCCAGATAAAGTGAGGATTAAGAGATGAAAAAAACAATACTTATACTCGTAATATGTTTCTTAGCTCTAACAGCTTGGGCTTATGATTTTACCTATCTCGTTGGAGCTCCAACAGCAGATGTACTAGAACAGGGTGAATACAATATATGGACTAAGATTTATCGTGATAATGGGATGATAGCCGGAACGCAAATAGGTCTTTTCCCATACATTACGATTGGATTAAGCTATGGAGCAGAGAACCTAGTCGGTAATCTTCAGCCAGAATGGCATGATCTTTTTGATGCCAATATCAAGTTTAGATTCTTCGCTGAAACTCAGATGATTCCAGCAATGTCTTTTGGATTTGATTCTATGGGGCATGGAGCATGGCATAAAGCTATCAATCGATATGATATCAAATCAAAAGGGTTCTATTTAGCTGCGTCTAAGCACAATCTTTTACTACCCGGGTTTGGTGCACATATTGGAGTGAATCGCTCTTTAGAAGCTGATGACGGTGATGAGGATATTAATGCATGGGTTGGAGTACAGCAAACTATTGGTGATGTTGTGCATTTCTTCCTTGAATATGATATTGCAACTAACGATAATGATAGATCTTTTGATGATGATGGTTTGGATTTAACAGGAGATGGGAAAGGTTATTTGAATGCCGGTGTATTGGTTTCAATCTCAGAAAACCTTGATTTACGACTTAGTCTATATGATTTATTACAAAACAACCCCAATCTCGGGAACAACAATAACAACGATATCGGCATTGATAGAGCCATTAAAATAAACTTCAGGACAGCCTTTTGAAAATAAAACTTCTAATTCTAACAACTGTTATCATCTTGCTTTCCATTGGATGTAGCAAGAATGTAGTTGAAACAGTTGAAATTATTGAACCACAATACAAACAATATCCAGCATTACCTGAATCTAAACCGACCCAAATTGCAATGCGCTCCTTTATTAATGGTGACTTCGCAGCATCACAGGGTGATTTTGTAAATGGACTTAGGGTATTAAGAGTAGCAGCAAACCAGGATACTATGTCTTTCATGATAAAGAAGAGAATTCTTGATACTATGCTCGCTAAGGCTCAGTCAGATCCCGGAATAATTCCAGAAGCTGTTACTTATGCCGAGGATATGTATTCAAAGAATCTATACGATAATGATGTATTGATTAGTATGGCTCAAGCATACTTGTTGAATAATCAGCCGGAAGATGCTCTTAGAATATACAACTTGAAATTAGAGTATAAACCTGAAGGGCAAGATTACTTAAGGATCTTTGTCATTAAAGCAAAGTATCTTAAAGATATGAGTATTTCTGATTTAGACAAAGCATATGAGTTTAGTAACAATAACCCTCGTTTGATAATGACTATTGCTAATTTAAGAGCTCAGTTTGATCCTGAAGGTACGATAATCATGCTTAATGATGCTATCTCGACCAATTTCGAATCACAGCTACTTGACCTTTTGATCAATCTCTTGGAGAAGAAGGGAGCTGAAGATAGCATAGTGAAAGTTTTATCGGAGAATATCTCGAACTTGTCTGAATTCCAAAAGGGGATTCTAATTGAGGTTCATTACAATAAAGAGAACTTTCCTGAAATAATTAAACATTTTGATTATTATTACGATACAAATGAGCTCCAGATACAGAAGTATCTCTTCTTTGCCTGTATTGGTAAAGATCATCTTTTGCTCTTAGACAAAATCTATGCTAGATTAGTTAATAATCCTGACATTGAAGCTGAAGATGTTGAGATATTATCGCTTATGGCAGCAGAATCATGTTGGTTAGATAGGAATCCTGAAAAGACTGCCGAGTATCTGTGTAAGATTGATGAATTCAGTTTTATCCATGATTTCTTTATCAAGAGATTCGTCAGTAAATTCTCAGTTGAAGAGAAGACAACTTTAGAGTACCTTGTTAGGATTCTGTCAGAAAATGGATTAGACCAGAGTTTAGAGGACTTTCTAATTGCCCGTAATTATTACCTCAATGATAATCATGAAATGGCATTAGAATATGCTAAGAAGGTAGATCCAAAGGTCCTTGTAAAACATCACATTGTTTCAGCTTTAGCATTAATTGCCTTACAATCAGGCGATGATGTAGAATGGGCAAAGAAACTATTTGATATGAGCTCAGACGAAGAAACAATTTCAGTGAATGAT
>JAVCCX010000417.1 GCA_030765245.1 Candidatus Zophobacter franzmannii
AAGTAGAATATTGCTTTTGGGTGCAGACTGACACAACCGATTATACTGACTTTCGGTGTAAATAGAATAGACAGAATGAGGGCTGTCACTCCACCTATAATCAGTTCATCTCGGTTAATCCCTGCCAACAATAACCAAAGTAGAAAGAGAATTATGAATAGCATAATCCCCGTCTTCAATTTCTTCATCGGACCTCCGATTAATGATTTTTTATATTTATCTTCAAATTTGCACAAAATTATAATTCATATAAAAATTATAGTTAATACAGAGATAACTGCAAAGTTAATGTCAATATATTATTTGACAACTATCAATGGTTTACCGTTAGCAAGTATATTCATTATTCTCTGAATCCGCTTCATAAGCTCATTAACAAGCATAACAACCGTTTCTTATTAAACAGGATTTCCAGTGTTTAATGAAGGTCTAACAAACCGCAAATGAACGCTAATACACGCAAATAAGAAAAGATTTTATGCAAAAGAAGGAAGACCGAAGGGGGGACACAGCAATTGACGATGTTTGCGCCCCATTTATCTTCAAACCCCAGGTTTGCGTACCGTAATCATCCCTGATTGCGTCTTATTGCTCTCCTCCCCACCCTCAGTAGAAGTGCTGCCATTTCAAACTCAGCTTGCACATCAGCAAAAGAAAGTAGTAGCATTGAACAATAATACCAATTATTTTCAGTTTACCGGAATATTCTTGAACATAAAAGCTCTCTTTCTTGTTCCATCATTTGCGTTTATTTGTGTCTATTTGCGGTTTACGGAGTTAAAGTGGGTTACTTTTCAACCCTAATCATTTAAGTATCAGTCCACTACGCCCCAACATCGCGCTATATTAAGACGCGTTATCCACGCGTTAGCTACCCGTTACCCTCCCGTTAGCCTCCCGTTCAAAGCAACGAGTTATCCACAAGTTGTGTATAACTCACTAACAATAATTTCTCGTGTCTTCTAAAGGGGCAGTATTGATGAGATAAAGACTTCATTGTATATTTATCTTGATTTTTCTGATTTTTCTCTTCCCCCATCTTTCCTCTTTCATTTTGCATCTTGCATTTTAAATAACTGATAACTTACTCATCACACAGTCAATTCCTAGTCATTAGACTAAGGATTGACTAAGGGTTGACTAAGAGTTGACAGACTAGGGATTGATTGCGAATTACTGTTGGGAGTAAAGAGAGGTGTAAGGTAGTCCCCACATCTCCGTGGCTTCAACGAGAGACGCGCGAGTGGATATTGCAAATGTGTAAGTCTGGGAAATTAAAATAGACACTGTCAATGACCTAGTTCTTGCTTGAGGTTATGATTTTTAATAAAAATTATTATTGACAATGTTTTAAGTATTTTACAATATTGACATATATGTTCGGAGGAATTATGAAAAACTTATTGTTGTTTGTACTTTTTGTCACTATTTTTTCAACTTTATTACTTAGTGTTCCACAATACTCTATTTCGGATCCTACTACTCTAAATTGCCCTTATGAATTCGATAACATTGTTTATGATGCTGAAAGAGATACTCTTGTCCATTTCTACAACTCTGAGTTTGAGAATGGTTTCTTCAACATTTACCACTTTACATTGAATGAGAATATGCAGTTTTCTCAAGAATCTCTTATTAGTTTTGAAGATTTACCACATAGTAATTATGAAGTAAAATATAAAAGAATTCACAATACAAACTCGTTCCATCTATTCTTTTATATTAGCAACAATCTTATGGCAATAGCAAAAGTACTCGATTTTGATTATTTTGATTCTACAGTAAACATTGCTCAGCTTGATTCTGAATTGATTTACAATGTGTCTCCAAACTCAGATTTGCTTTTCTTTAGAAAAAATTTTCAAGGAGAGGAATATTTAGACAGATGGACAGAATTCTATGTATATGAGTTTTCAAGTTGCCAGTTAGAGTTCTGGGGGATGCGTCAAGATAGAAACCAGATGATGTATAGCCTTGATGATCTTTTTATTAGTTTTGGATCTAATACTGATGAGAGTTACATAGGCTATACGGTGTATAATTCTCAATTAGAAATTGATTATCAGTTCTATCCAGATTATAACAACATAGACTTCTCGGTTCTGTATTATGAAGGTACAGAGCAGAGTATTCTGGGTGGATTCGGCTATTTCTGGGTCAAGCCACCAATATATCTTGAGGTTACAAGCTCTGAATTGTATTTCTTTGATACGAGTAACGACGATCTAGTATCATCATGGGTATCATATACTCTATCTAATTGCCTTGAACCCGTTAGAGTAGATAAATACTTCAATATTTTTCATGCTGGAGATCAATACGATCCCAGTGATTACTATATATCGACTTTAGAGTTAATCGGCAATCAATGGATGCAAACTCAATCAATACAAGAGAGGGACTTCGTTTGGGTTTCAGACAGGATAGGAAAGGGTTGTCTTTCTTTTGATGGCTTACTTGTAATTCCTGTTCACACAGAATCATATGGTTATGGTTTCCGAGTTTATGATGAGGATTTGAATAATGTCTATGAACATCCCGCAGAATTTATGTTTGGTTCCGGCTACGGAAGGATGATGCTCAAAGTGTTTAACAAAATATTTCTCGCGCACTCTCAATCCGACATTCTAAAGCTATACAGCTTCACAAACAATACTCCAAACTCAGATTCGGAATTGCCTAAATTCACTTTGATGACTGCTTCGAATTATCCAAATCCTTTCAATCCAACAACAACAATCGAATACAACATCCCAAAATCTGGAGATGTAGAAGTGAGTATTTATAATCTCAAAGGAGAGTTAGTAAATAATATCATATCAGAATTTAAAATAAAAGGTAAACATAGTGTTGTTTGGGATGGTACGGATAATAGTGATATAGAAGTTTCATCAGGCATATATTTTTGTAAGGTTGAAAGTAAATATAGACGTGTAATTTTGAGAATTGCACTAATAAAATAACAAAAGAGGGAAAAATGAAGAAATTGCTTCTACTCATGATTATACTATAGTATAATTACTGCTGCTGTTGCAGATGAATTTCAAGAATCTGTAGTTATTAAATTCTATACTATGCCGAATCCAATTATTGATGGGAATGGAATAGTAAAATTTGGGATTACTGAGTTAGATAGTTTGAACAATGTTTATAACTGTACGAACTTCTCGATTATGAATTTCTCATGGGCAACATACTTAAGAAATTACGTTTTCTTATATTTTGATAATAGCCCAGATGTTGAACTTTTATGTGCAAAATATAATGAAGTGTATGGCAACAATGCTGAATTCATTCAATATCGGAAAGAACCTGAACTTGTAACTGTTCCAGGTGACTATATGTATTCTAGTACTAAACAACACCCTGAAGATGTTCTTTGGAAGTTTCATGCTGACACTGGTGTAAAGAGTACTTGGAGAATATATGCAGGATTCAATCTTAGCAATATAGCGTATGGTAAATTACAGAACAATTTCAATGGTTCATTTGAATTTGTTAATAATCACACAAATGGCTGGCCTCCATTGCTTGACCAATATAATTATCGCGGATATTTAAATGCTTATCACGGAAATTTAGGATTATGGCATCATACGAAAGATTATAATGACACTTATAGAGCATGGCAATATTCGAAAGGTGGGAATCAAACAGCCACAATTTCAGACTCTGGAGCTTTCCCTAACCATCCCGATTTAATTAGTCAATGGGTCAGTGATAGCAGCTACTTAAATAATTTCCGTTCGAACTTTAATACTCAATATCAGCCAGGCTATCATGCAACTCAAGTAGCTGGAGCGTTAGCTGCCTCAGCATCAGAAACTCCGCAAACAGTAATGAATGAAATTAGTAGCCATGGGATTGCACCTGATGTTCAAATGTGGTCTATAGGTTCTGGAGATCATAGTCTATATTCGAGTTTAGCTACTTATATTGATTATTTAGTAACTAGTGGAGTACCAAAACCTGCAGTAGTAACTTGTAGCTGGGTAGGATTTGATTTTACTGAGATGATTTCTGAGTATGAAGATCAGGGTATTACGCTAGTAATTGCTCGACCTTATGGGAGATATAACTTTGGCATCCATCATTATGATACATGGGCAAATAATACATCAGCAATCGTTGTTGGAGATTATGACCCTGATTACAGAATCAAAACAAGATTCGGAGGTGAAGATACAAATGGGGATTATATCGTTACTGATGATAGTTTATATATATATGCTATTCCTTCAAATTATGCCTCTGAACAATTTACTGTTAATATTAATGCTCCAGGTTGGAATGTGTGGACAACATCCATTTATCCTGGGGTAACCCCTGCTTATACAATGTCTGACGGTTGGAATACATCTATTGCTGCACCTCAGGTTGCTGGAGTTGTTTGCATGGTAAAAGACAGGTATCCTTGGATGACACCGGCACAAGTAAAAACCCAGATACTTGGTGGAGCGCATCATTTAAGTGAATTAATTTCAGCAAGTGCATCATTCCTCCCTGATACTCCAACATCTTTCTTTGGAGAAGGTTGTTTGAGTGCTTATAGATCGCTTTTTTTATCCGGTAATCATAGTCGAGATTTTATTTTTACTACTGGAAATGAAAGCGACCTACTGTTAGGTAAAGATTGTAATATTACCAATTCTACAATCACAATCCCAGACGGGCAGTTAAGAGTTCTTGAAGGAGAAACAGCTTCCTTTGCTAGCTGTACAATAACAATTGGCGATGATGCAGAGATCTTCCTGGAAAAGGGAGCATCTCTTGAATTTGGTCCTGGGTGTATTGTCTCAATTGGTGAATGAACAACAATAACCTCAGATAGCGATAGTAGGGATCAGACTATTGTCTTTAACACTATTGCAAACACATCAGCATTGGAGTTTTCAGAAAATAACATCAACAAAGTTTGCTTGAGTTTTTATGAAACAAGTTCAGATTTTGATAATTGCGACTTAGAGTCAAGTCAACTTGAGTTTTTAAATTCTACAACTACCATTGATAATTGCGATATGGAGTATTCTAATATAGTTTCAACAAGTCTTGATTTGGATCCAACTGATTCAATTACTATAAGAAACAATACAATTTCCAACTCACTTGTTCCTGCAATTTCAATAACAGCAAATAGAAATGTAGAAATTAAAAATAATACTATTGAGAATAACTATATAGGAATAGAGTTGTTTGAGACTAAGTCTGTTGATATAATTGATAACAATATCAGACATAATGACCAAGGTTTATACTTATATCATAGCATTATTACTTCAGTTTCAGGCTCGAATGATATATCATCTAACTCGAATAACTATGCCAATAACAGAGATCCTCAAGGTCTTTATGCAGCACACAATTGTTCATGGGAATTGCTTGGGAATACTCAAAACGATTATCAGATGATTGTTAATAATGGGAAAGGTAACCTTTTCTTTGAAGATTACTCAACACCTGCTCCTTTCAAGTATAATATCATTCATACCAATGTAGGGACTCATCCTTATTTAGAAATTGATGAGTTTGCCCAATCACCAACTTACTATGCCCAGAATAATTATTGGGGTACATCTTTTGACCCTCTAACTGACCTCGTCCCTTATGCTGATATAGTATATTTACCAATATGGTCACCCGGCACTCCTCCTCCTCAGATTGAATACGATGTTGCAGAAGCTTTATATTATGATGCAATAGATAATGAAACAAATGAAGAGTATGCACTTGCGGAGCTAAAATACAAAGACATTATTGCCAACTACTCAACTAC
>JAVCCX010000161.1 GCA_030765245.1 Candidatus Zophobacter franzmannii
ATGAGTTCAGCTTTAGAATTTTGAAGATCTCTTTGAGCCAACATCTTATCCGTCACATCAACAGAGTAAATTGTCATCCCTACTATACTTTGCCTATCATCGTAAATCGGGCAGTAAAAGAACTCTAAAATCTCAACTTTATTATCAAAATTGTACTCTTTAAAACCATTATGTATCTCACCCCGAATAACTTTATCCAAGATTACTCTATGCTTGTCTTTATCTTCGGGATCAGGGTAATTATCGAGATAGTATGCTCCAATTTCAAGATCAATATTTCTGTGTCTTTGGATTGCTTTTACATAGTTGTCATTGAAGGATGTATATTTGTAATTTCGATCAATAGAAGCAATGTAAATCTTATAAGGGCTATTCATAACAGAACTTAGTAGAGTGTTTATTTTTGAGATAGATTCTTCATACTGCTTTGCCTCTGTTAAATCAATAAATGAGCCAAGAATACCGGCAACTTCTCCAAACTTATCATGGAAAACATTCTTGAAGAAGATGACATTTCGAATGCTACCTTCATGATTTACAAGAGATGTCTCATATACTTGCATTTTTTTCTCGCGTCTAAGCTTTTCATCCATCTCATTGTAAAGCTTAATCTGCGACATTGAGGATGATATCCCCATCTTCTTGCCAATGAAATCCTGTCGCTCCAATCCAAACACTTTTGCGAACTCATCATTACATTCAAGATATATATCGTCATTATTAACAACAAAAAATGGGACAGGAATTGTATTGATAATAGTATTTAGGAAGATGTTCTTCTCTTTCAATGTTTCATGCAAATCCAAGAGATGAATATTCTTTTTCTCAAGTGCTTCTTTCTTGGTTTTTAGAATCTCTAATTCCTGTTTCTTTAAAAAGAACTCTGACTGGAAGTCCTCAAGCTTTTTCGCTTGCTGTTCCCTATAATCACTAAATTTTATATAAAACTCTAACGCCATTTTATAATCTTCTTTAAGACGGAAGTAGTTGTAGCAATTTCTAAAGTGGAGCTTTCTAAGGTTCAAATCAGCACATTTAATGATATTCTCATCTGTTTTGTCTATCCAGATTTTTGCTTCAGATATCATCCCGGACATCAAGAAACTATCCGCTAAATTTACTTTCATTAAACAAATCATAACACGATCGCTGTGGTTAATATCTGAGCTTAGTACTTTCTCATAAATTCTGATTGCCTTGTCATGCCGGTCAATAGTTCTGTAAATCTCACCAATATTATTATAGACTACTAATTGTGCCTGTCTGTTACCTAAAGAAATGTAGATATCTAAGGTCTTCTCTAACTCTTTAACTGCTCTATCATAATCACCCTTGCTACAGTAATAAAGAGATATATTATTCAGAACAATACACTGTTCTTGAAGGTTTCCAACTTTTTCAAAATTAATCAAAGCCTTCTGAAAGTTTCTATATGCTTTATCATATTGTTTAATTGAAAAGAAGATTATTCCACGAAACTTATCCACATAGGCCTTTGCAGTTAAATCACTCTGAAAATCAGGCAATTGCGTGATTTTCTGAATCAAGTTAAGTGCATCAGCGGGAGCTTTCTGAACAATTTTGCTTAGCTTAACAAGTGATTCGTTTATTCTGGGAGACGAGGAAAAATTATCATTTTGTTGCATTTATTAGTATCCTAATCTAGGTATTATCTATGAATTCATTTCTCAGGGCAAAATGTCAACATAAAAATTGGGCTTGACAATCCTATCCCAGCTTGTAAATACAAGTAAACTAGAGCACGGGGGAATAGTGACTGATATACCTAGGATCCTAATTGTCGATGATGATAGAATCATAGTTAAAACACTTAAGTTTGCACTCTTAAAGCATGACTATATTATTGATAGCTGCCATAGTGGTATGGATGCCATTGAGTTAGTTAAAAAGAATGAGTATGATTTAGTGTTACTTGATGTTGTAATGCCTGTTATTAATGGCTATGAAACATGTAAAAAAATCCATGAAATTATAGAAGAACTACCAATTATTTTAATTACAGCCAATACTGAAGATAAATCATTAAAAGAGGGTTTTGATGTCGGGGCAATTGATTATGTGCGGAAACCTCTAAACTTAGTAGAGCTTCAGGCAAGAGTTAAGAATATCCTTCGAATCAGAGCTGCCGAAAAAGAGAAAGAAGATATCTACATTAAACTTCGGAAGGAAGTGAAACTTGCAGCAAGGATTCAAGAAAACATGCTTCCAAAGTGGGTTTATCTTGATGACAAACTAATTTTTTCTTCTCATTATGTACCTTCGGGTGATGTCGGCGGTGATCTATTTGATTGGATTAAATTGGATTCAAGAAGGTATGTTGCCTATGTCGCTGATATCTCCGGGCATGGTGTTCAGGCTGCTCTTTTGATGACAGCTATAAGAAACATCCTCAAAATGTTTGTTGAGAATATGAGGAATGATATACATATCCCAACTCTACTGAATCAATTAAATCAAAGACTATCAAATGAGCTCTTTGAGACTAACTATATGACAATAATCCTGGGTGTTATTGACACAGAAACTCGACAGTTTGAGTTTTTAAATGCCGGTCATCCTCCAATCTTAGAATATAATACTGTTTTGAAGAAGACATATATTTATGACCAGAAAGGTTCTGTTCCTCTGGGATGGGATACTGGCATAAAATATACTGATGAGGATGTTGAAACTCTTCAGCTAAGGGATGATTCTGTAATTCTACTTTATACCGATGGTCTTAATGAGGCGATTGATGAAGATGGGAATGAGTTCGGTATTGAAGGCTTAAGAAGAATTATTGAAAGTGAGATTAACATAGATAGCTGTATAGCATTCCCCTTCCGCTTAAAAGACTATATGAGCAAGATGAAATTTAACATTAAAGAGGATGATTTTACTCTTTTCTGCTTCCAACTACAGGATAGTACTAGTATCATTAGCGACGGAGTCATAAAGAAGAAAGTACTCTTCAAAGTTCGTTCGATGTTGAAAGATGTAGGAAACACAGCCAGTACTTGTGAGAAAAAAGTTTTAGAATGGACTAGGGATAGAAGGCTAGCTTCCGAAGTTGAGTTGATTATTGATGAATTCTTAAACAACATTATCATCCACGGATATAACTATAAGCATGATGCTATAATTGTAGTTGAATTCTCTTTCATTAAAGGTAAATTATTAATCAAATTCTGGGATAAGGGAATTGAGTGGGTGCCTTCCAGTATCACTTATTCTCGTGAGAATCCTTACAGTTTTGATGATGATGTCTACATGGAAGGTGGAAAAGGAATTCATCTGGTTCTATCTATGGTAAATTACTTCAGTAGAATAAGGTTTGAAAACATAAACGAAACCGTTATGGAAATAGATATAGAGAAGTGAGACACAAATGAAAATAAGCATTATAATGAGATCTAAAGACGAAATGCCGTATGTTAAATACACCCTTATGATGTTTAAAAAACAGACAATTCAAGACTACGAGCTATTAGTTGTAGATTCTGGTTCCACAGATGGAAGTTGGGAACTCGCACAAGAATATGCTCCTGACATTGCCTATCAAATCAGACCTCAGGATTATATCCCGGGTAAGGTAATGAATGCCGCTGCCACGAAATGTAGTGGGGATATCCTGGTATTCAACAATGCTGACTGCATCCCTCAAGATGAACATTGGTTGGCAAATCTTATTAAGCCTTTTGAAGACCCTGAAGTCATTGCCGTGTTTGGTAATCAAATTACAAGACCGGATGCAACTCCGATTATCCAAAAAGATTACGAAAGAGCTTTCGGAGATGGTAAAATACACTCAAAATGGCGTCACTTCTTCTCAATGGCAACGAGTGCTGTTCGACGGTCTGTTTGGGAAGAATTCCCGTTCTTTGAAGAGATTCAGTATTCTGAGGATATTGAATGGTCTTGGCGGATGAAGCAGATGGGAAAGAAGATTGTATATGTACCAGACGCTATTGTTGAGCATTCACACAATTATAATTTGAAACAAACCATAAAACGCTTTAAAGGTGAAGGTAAAGCTGAGGCATATATTTATGGTGAAGATAACAGAAATGTAGTTTCAGACATTCTAGTCCCAGCTTTTAAAGAAAGTGTGAGAGACTTCTTCTACCTTCTAAGAAAAGGAGAACTGCTTTGGATCGCTAAAGCACCTGTCTACAGGATTCTCCAACGCTATGGAATCTGGAAAGGCAAGGAAGAGTACTTAAGTGCCTATAAAACTTAAAGTCTTTGTCTCCGGTCTTGCCTATGATAAAGGTAAGTCCGGTATAGCTGATTATACAAATAATGTAATCAGAGAGCTCTCAAAAGAAAACCAACTGACAATCCTGATGCCTGAAGATGAGATTGAGAACTTCCCAATTAAGAATGAGAATATAACCTTTTTACCAGCCCCAAAGTTTACTAAAAAAGCCATTTTATCAATGATTTGGCACTTATTCATTCTCCCATTTAAGATAAAGAAGTCTGACTATGACCTTATCTTTCTTCCTGCAGGAAATAGAAGATTACTTAGCTTTTATCCCCTTCCAACAGTTGTAACCTTCCATGATTTATCCCAATTCCATATTGAGAATAAATACGATAAATTCAGAATGTTTTACATCAAGAAGATAGTGCCATATTATCTTAAAAAAGCTCCGGCTGTTATGGCTATAAGCAAAAGTACAGCTGACGATATGATGCAATTCTATGGGATGAGTAGAGATAAAATCGTAATCAATTATAACGGCTACAATTCAGACAGATTCTCAGCAGATTTAGATGCTTCAGATGTTCGCATGAAGTATCACTTGACAAAAGATTATCTGCTTTACATAGCTCGTATTGAGCATCCTGGTAAGAATCATCTTAACTTGGTCAAAGCTTATGAGAAGTTACCACAGGAATTACGGGATAAGTATGATTTAGTGTTACCCGGAAGTGATTGGAATGGGGCAGAAGAAGTACATAGTTATGTATCAACTTCATCAGTTAACCCCAACATAAAGTTTCTTGGATTTGTCCCTGATGAGGACTTACCGCCACTCTATTGTGGTGCTAAACTCTATGTATTTCCTTCACTATATGAGGGTTTTGGAATCCCTTTGGTTGAAGCTATGGCTTCCGGTATTCCGGTAATCTGCTCTGATTGTTCATCGCTTCCTGAAGTAGGTGGAGAGGCTGTGAAGTTGTTTAATCCGAAATCTGTGGAAAGCATAGCGAGTACAATCGCAGAAGTATTAAGTGATAATGCTTGTTTAACAGATATGAGAGAGAAGGGATTCAAAGAGATAAAGCGTTTTTCCTGGAAGCAACATGCCAGTAAAATTATTGAAATATACAATGAAATAAAATAACGAGGTTTATATGAAGAAATATGTAGATTATGCAGTGAAGAAAATAGAAGAATTATGTAAAACACCAAGTCCTTCCGGTTTTACGGCAAAAATCATAACCAATTTGGAGAAGGACCTTACTAAACTAGGATTCACTCCAGAGCAAACTCGTAAGGGTGCTCTTTTTTGCAATCTTGGCGGAGAAGGCTCCCCTATTCTCTTTGCAGCTCACGTAGATACACTAGGCGCGATGGTGCGGAGTATCAAAGGTAACGGAAGAATGCGCTACACCAGCATTGGTGGATACGCAGCAAACAATATTGAGAATGAGAATATAATCGTTCATACTCGTGACGGCAAGGAGTATCAGGGAACAGCCTATCTCATTAATCCTGCAGCTCATGTTTACAGAGATGTAAACTCCCTTACCCGTTCTGAAACTACAATAGAGATTATTCTGGATGAAGAAGTTAAGTCAGTCGAAGATGTTAAGAAACTTGGCATTAGAGTCGGTGATTTCATCTCTTTTGATCCTCGCACAGTTATTACCAAGACTGGTTTTATTAAAAGTCGTCACCTTGATGATAAAGCAAGTTCCGGTATTTTAATGGCACTTGCAAAGCAGATCGCTGATAAGAAATGCAAACCTAATCGTAAAATTTACATCCTATTCACTACTTATGAAGAAGTAGGACACGGTGGTTCATCAGGTATTCCTGCTGATGTTGAGGAGATGATCTCAGTGGATATGGGTGCTGTGGGTGATGATTTAACAACTGACGAATTCAAAGTGTCAATCTGTGCAAAAGACTCAGGTGGACCTTACGACTACGATATTACAACAAAGTTAATCAAGCTTGCTGAAGCAAATAAGCTTGACCATGCTGTTGATATATACCCTTATTATGGCTCGGATGTCGAAGCAACCCTTCGCGCCGGATATGACATTAAACATGGGTTGATAGGACCGGGTGTATTTGCCTCTCATGGTTACGAGAGAACTCATCGTAAAGGTGTAGAAAACACTCTGAAACTAATCAACGCTTATATAACCGATAAGTAAAAAGGAGGACAATATGACCTACAAAATTATGGTAATCAAGATTGATCAGAGAAGTAAATTCGCGGTGGAAGCTCAGAAGATTCTTACAGAATACGGATGCTATATCCAAGTCCGTCTTGGTCTTCATGAGGCTACAGCTGAGATTTGCTCAACTGATGGTCTGATCATTCTCGAAGTTCGTGGAGAAGACAAAGTACTCAATGAGATGATGGCTAAACTCAATGGACTCGAGAATGTAACTGCAAAGATTATGGAAATCTAAGCAGACAGTATTACGAAAGCCCACTTTCAAATGGAAGTGGGCTTTTTTACATCTATTATTTTCGAGTTTCCTCTATAATCTCTCTATATTTAGATAGATATTCTATACTCTGTTCTAAATTACTCTTCTTCTTAAGTTGCTTCTTATCAACTTCTACAATGATTTTTAGTCCTTTTGTAGTATCGAATCTGATTTGCGAAGTTACCTTTGTAATAAACTGACCAATAACTGCCTTTGGAGGTAGTTTCTTCTCATCAAACTCCATAACAAGTGCCGATTCTTTGACTCTGACACCAGACATACCGGAACGATCTGCAAGGAACTTTAGCTTATAGAAATCAACTGTACGGCTAGCTCCATCAGGAAGTTTACCAAATCTGTCCGTAAGCTCGTTTTTGAAGTCATCAAATTCATCAGTCTCTTTGAATTCTCCCATTCGTTTATATAGCTGAATTCTGAGTGTATCATCGTTGACGTAATCACTTGGAAAGAGGATATCCTGACTAATCTTAATCTTTTTCAATGGGACTGCTTCCTCTTCATTCATCACATCAGCAGGAAGATTCTTTTCGAGATGTTCGATTGCCCTTTGCAACAGCTTATTATAGTAGTTTATACCCACTGTATTGATAAGCCCACTTTGCTTAGTTCCGAGGAGGTTTCCTGACCCTCTTATTTCAAGATCTCGCATTGCAACCTGGAATCCTGCGCCAAGATAGTCATATTCAGCAATAGCCTCTAATCTCTTCATTGGTTCCGGAGTTAGGTTTTTGGGAACTAAAAGATAGGAATACGCTCTACGAGAACTTCTTCCAACCCTACCCCGCATCTGATAAAGCTGAGCTAAACCAAACATGTCAGCTCTGTTGATGATAATCGTATTCGCATTAGGAATATCAATACCATTCTCAA
>JAVCCX010000397.1 GCA_030765245.1 Candidatus Zophobacter franzmannii
ATTTTATCTTTCTTGTCTTTTCCCGTGCCTTCTGCCTGCCACGGCGGAATGAAATGAAGACGGGTGGTTAACATTCCCTATTTTTCTTGTACATAATATCTTTTTTTCTTTTTCCGTGCTTTCCGTGCCTTCGGTGGTTAATCTCTTCTTTTAAATCTTCTCTTTGCCTTAGTGCATAAATCAATTTCTTCTTTCGTGCCTTTGGTGTATTTAGTGGTTGAAAAAATCTTATATTATCCAACTCGTCAGCTCTTCATACCTCTTAACAAATATTAGCAACCCGGAATCAACAGCTTCCATGACAGTACGGATAGGAAGATCACCAGCTACCACATCAGCGGGAGTAATGGTTGTCAAATCCACAGCCGGCACACCTTTCTTCAAGTTATACATCATCTTAATCATAGCAGTGTTGGAATTCAATCGACCACCCATCCCAATTCGCATGAGATTGTACCGATCGCAGTAATTCTTCAGGTCACGGATATAACCTTCACTGACTGCATGATAGAATTGACCAAGATTTACCGAACGACTCCTCATTATGACATTACTGTCAGACTCTTCTGGAACTACATAATCACGGCAATAGGCCTGTCCGGAATCCTTATCAATGTAATAGACAAGACCGTCCTTCTTACCTGAGAACCCCTTAACAGGGAGTAAATACTTAACTTTCATTTTATCCTCCTATTTATCCTACGAAGCTTCAGCGAAGTAGGATAAGTCCTACATAGCTTTAGCGAAGTAGGATAATTCCTACAATTTAACAGCCATAGCTTCATCGAAGTAGGAACCATTTGTGTTTGTAAGTTAATGTCTGGTAACCCTATATTAGCGGGGTACTATCAACATTATTCAACTAATTCAGTTCAAATATACTCAAATATACTCAAATATACGATAAACACTATTGCTTGTCAACACTTTCCTTTAAGAAGACGGGAGATTTTATCTTTAGTGACTTATACACAACTTGTGGATAACTCGTTGCTTTGAACGGGAGGCTAACGGGTGAGTAACGGGTAGCTACCGCGTGGGTAACGCGTCTTTACCAAGCGCCATGTTAAGGTGTAAAATGCTGATACTTAATTAATTAGGGGTAAAAAGTCACCCTTTTATGTATCCAGACTCAGAACAAGTTAAGAAACTCTTATATTATTTCCTCAAGGCAAAGGGATTTGAGAGCAAGAAAAAGTAACTTTCCATTGACAAAGATTTATTCGATAAGTTTCGTTAAGATGTTTGTGTAGCTGAAGTAAAGGATAATGAGCAAACAAACGGAACAGATTGTTTGGGTGACGGATTGGGTGGGTACGCGGACATCCTGTCCGCATAAGATAAGAGGGAGAAAGACCCTCTATAGTTGCTCGCTTTCGGCTTGCGAGTGAGCTCCTATCAAATTTAGGAGTTGCTTTCATTTTACTCAAGCGAGATTCTCGCTTTGTTCGTCGGTTCCTCCCTTTCGGTCTTCGTTTTACAAACTACGCCCTGACAAGCAAGGGAGAAGAACTATAAAGAAAGCCGTTAAACTTAGTTCAACGGCTTACAAATATTACTGATAAATAAATACTATCTAAGAATTTCCTCAAGGACAACAGCTCTGTCAGTCTTCTCATCGCGATACTTCACGATAATAGGGCAATAGAGTTGATGAGCTGGATTTGATTTCAGGGGTCGGCTACCCGGGACAAGAACAGCACCTTCAGGTATTTCAAGAGTTCCGTTTACTTTCTCAAGATATTTCCCATTCACAGAGTCATAGACTGGAGTTGAGCTTGAGATGATTGTGCCTGGTGCTAGTACGGCGTTTTTACGAACAATGATACCTTCATAGAGACCAGTCTGACCACCGAGGAATACATTGTCTTCTATGATTACAGGTTTGCTCCCTATAGGCTCGATAACTCCACCTATCATTACTCCTGCTGAAACATGACAGTTCTTTCCAACTTGAGCACAGCTACCAACAAGTGCATGGGAATCAATGAGAGTTCCTTCATCAACATAAGCTCCAACATTGATATATGAGGGTGGCATAATAATCACACTATGTGCAACATAAGCACCATCGCGAACTGAAGTTCCACCCGGGACAACACGGACATGACTATCGAAAGTGAATTTCTTTGGTGGAAAGGTGCTCTTATCCCAGAAACTATAGCCACTACCACTTGGGTATTCGGTCATTGCTCCAATTCTAAAACCAAGGAGAATACCTTTCTTAACCCATTCGTTAACTACCCACTCTCCATCTATTTGTTCAGCAGAACGGATTAGGCCTTCATTTAACCTGAAGATGAATTCTCCAAATATTGTCAGTCGTTCTTCGTAATGTCCTGATTCATCAAGTTCATTGTATAGTTCACATATCTTATTTTGTAAATCCATAATTTCTCCTAAATCTATATTAATATTTTATGCTAATAAGCCAGTAAAGTCTCTTCAAGACTTTTCTTAGGGCGAGGAGATGATGTAAAAACCACCCCGTCGCTTACAGCGCCACCCCTCCATAGAGGGGAATTAAGAGCGATGTTAACAGCACCATTTCGAAGGTCTCGTTTCACTCAACCATTCGCAAGGTACTCATCCCTGACTTTAAATTTCCTTCAATGTTTTTACCATTCTATCTAAAGCTAACTCAAAAAAA
>JAVCCX010000313.1 GCA_030765245.1 Candidatus Zophobacter franzmannii
CAATAGTTTTTATATAATTCTTGGTAGTAACAATGTCCTGATCAAGAAATATCATAATATCCCCATTGCTCTCCCTCACTCCGTTATTTTTACATCTTGCAAGACGGAACCCGATATCTGACTGTTTGCAATAAAGTATTGAAAATTTATAATCTTCTTCTGATTGTTCAAGTATGGAGACAATGTCCTCTGTAGACCCATCATCGGTAAGTACAATTTCATCAGGTAATAAGGATTGATTATTGAGAGATTTCAGGCACCTTAAGAGCAAGTCACTGCGGTTATAGACCGAGATTATTACTGATGTTTTCATAACGCCCTTCTCGATTTAGTCTTGTTTACCACGAGAATTGATAATGGATGATTTAATCCCGCTGGAAGAGATATCAGGAGTTCTATCGAGATAAACAACTTCACAGTGTTCTTTCAGGAAGTCGAACTTACCTTCCCAATCATTTCCCATTACAAACACATCTATATCATTGGATTTAATATCATCTATCTTCTGTTCCCAGCTGTCCTCTGGTATAACTTCATCGACATATTTAATTGCTTTTACAATTTCCATACTTTCAAAGCAGGGATAGGTACATTTCTTGTTCTTTATGAAGTTAAACTCATCTGTCGATACTGCAACAATGAGATAATCTCCCATTGACTTAGCTCTTTTCAATAAACGCAAATGCCCATAATGGAATAAATCAAACGTACCGTAGGTAATTACTTTCTTCATCTCTTCCTCTTTTTTATCTCTGGCACTATTATGTCGGTAGCTTCTGCATTTGAGGGTCCAAAAGCCCAATCCCAATCCTTTACCGGAGTTCTCCAGTCTTTACCATATTTAGTAACTATGTATTTCTCTGTATCCAGCGGGACATTAAAATCGCTATCAAGAAATTGTGCTTTTATTAATTGAAACTTGTGATAAGAATATTTAATCATCTTGCGATACCTCTTACCATCTATCTTTTGACCTTGCCAAGCAGCATGCCAATAACAATCATCATCTTCATAAAAGAAGAAAATATCGATATTGTGTAAATCCTTCCGCAGAGTTAATTCCAAACCTTGATCCTTAGATCCCAATGCCCTAACAATTTTCCATCCATTCTCTTCTAATTTATCAAAGAGCTCATCTTTAAAATCTGAGATGAATACTCCAATATCCATATCCTTATCATGCCCTATGAAATTGGCTTCTCTGTAAAAACCAAGAAGTGTACCATCTGTCAACCAACTGGGTATCCCTAATTCATCAAGTAGCTTTGTTAAATCTCTTAATACATTTATTGCCACTTTTGCATCAAATACTGCAACCTTCTTTTTCTTCTTAAATATTTTGAACAAACCAAACTCCTTATACGTGGATACGAAAATATTACTGAAGGGCTCTTTTACGCAAGTTTTTTCTTCTTACTATTCCCATCTCTACTCAACAGGTAACTTGCAAGCATAATCAATACACCACCGAGTACCAATGAGCCGTTTATCTTGAGTCCAAGGAAAAGGACTTCGTTCACTGATGTGAAGAATACTGCGAGGGCAAAGATTACAGCGGAGGTATTTACAGGTAGATAAGCGAGGGCGTAATTCCAGAAAAGGTAGGCAACACCTGATTGGAAGATTCCCATCTCGAGAAGCCAAAACCACTCAAGTGTAGTATCTGGTTTCTCACCTGTATGCAGGAATATAATCGGTGTCATCAGGATAGATGAAACGAGGAAGATACTGAAAAGAAGTTGGATAATACTCACTGGAGATGTTTTATACTGTCTCATAAGGGTTGCGGAGAAAAAGACATAGCAACCAAATGTCACACCTGTCAGGACTCCTAGAAGTATGCCTAAGCCGTATGTATCACCCAATTCAGGGAAACTTCCCTTCCCCATCATGATCACATATAGTCCTGAGAGCGATATAATCAGCGATATAAGCTGAATCTTCGTTGGTTTGACCTTCAATATCAGGAAGGATAGAATAAAGACGAAAACGGGCGATAAGTTCTCTAGAATCATTACCAGTGTTCCATGCAGATAACCCAGACTCACATGATATAGAGCGGAATTCAAGCAGATTCCAATCAGAGCAACAAGGGTAATATGCTTCCAGTGCTTCTTCAAAATAGTGAAATTCAATGCTTTCTTTGCTAATAAGAAACCAAACAACACTGCTGTCCCAATCCATAACCTGGTGGCAAATACAAAGTATGGGTCTACACCACCGTCATGTGAAATCCATCAACCGGCCGGACCGTGTATCCCCCATGAAAAGAGGGCTATCACTGCAAATATGAACCCTTTCGTTTTATCTGACATTATTAAATTTAACTCCTATACAAGATATGGAACTCTAAAATCATCTGAGCTAAAATGGACAAGGGAAATCTATTTTGTTAAGTACTATCCTTATGTACAAACACTATTAAGGAGCAAGTCAGCATTGATTTTTTAAGAATGCAACTATCGTTGCAGTGAGGAATCGGCCTGTCATATCGAAGCTTTAGCGAAGTATGGAGTTCCCCACCTCATAAGCAAAAGGTGAAGCTAAGCATCACTTCCTAACAAGTCTATCACTGCATTTCTTGTACAAGAATTTATTCTTTCTTTTTCCGTGCATTCCGTGACTTCCGTGGTTAATGTTTTTCTTGAACGAAATTGTATCTTTCTTCTTTCGTGTTTTTAGTGTAGTTCGTGGTTGAAAATTCTTCTCTTTCCCTATATCTTCTCTAGTCTAGAGCTGTACATTATCTTGCGATAGTGCTTCCATTCAGGTGGGAAGAGGTGTGTATAGCGATTGAAG
>JAVCCX010000441.1 GCA_030765245.1 Candidatus Zophobacter franzmannii
AATTGTGAAGTTATCTTTGTTTTTATCTATTTGTTTTAATGCGGCGTCTTTGAAATCTATATATTTTGGATATTCCAAAATCAGTGAGATGCTATAATTGGTTAATTTCCCACACAACCAAAATACCGAGTCCATTTCAGCATATGTTAGATTTCCATTACCAGTCTGTTCTTGCATCTTATCTAATGTATATTTCATCTTTTCAAAAAACTGTGGATCAATTGACTTAGTATGCTTTGTGATTTTACATTTATTTCTAATCTGGTTCTTATTTGAACACTGCAACTCAAATTTGTCTATAAACTTTGGTTGCATGAGTAAAACAAGGGAATCATAAATTGGGAAATTATCATTCGTTACATAATAGGCATATTTTGTTATTAAAGAGATTGCATTTAACTTTTTACCATTTTTTTGATAACCATATCCTGAATTATCACTATCGTCAGTATCAGGAAACAGTAGCTGATATACTTCATCGTCCTCATTAGATGGGTTCTCCAAAAAAGCTTCAAACCTATCTGAAAGAACTTTTTTCTTTACTACATTTTCTTTCCCAAATAATTTAAAAATTCCTTTAGCAATTTCATATTCTCCAAAAGCCCTTCTATTCATATTTGTAGAATACATTCTATCAAGTGCAATTCGTTGGTTTAAAACTTCTTCAAAAGTATATTCACCTTTCCCGAAGAGTTTCTTGAGTATCTTTCTATTATGACTGTAGCCAGTCTCTTTTCCAAGTATACTCTTACTGAGTTCAAAGATTTTTTCTAAATCTGATATTGGTAGGGTGTTTTCTTTACTCATTGCAATGCTCCTTTAGAATTTTACCCATAATATGTGAAGCATAAGAATTATGCAAGTAAAAAGTTATGCAGAATAAGAATATATCAACAAATTGAAATTGGATTAAGGTTTGAAATCACTACGCTCTGTCCAAACATGAGAGAGCTATTTTCGACATCTCCATCTGAACAGCCTTGCGGAGTGAACCTGCCCAGTAGTTTTAAAATCAGATGAACTTTCGAGTTTAGTTCTCGTTGTAACCAGATTCTCCTCATGTCATTAATATTTCTTCTTTCTTACCCTATTAGGGCTCTATTACAATACTTAAAACAAGATTAGTAGAGAGTTATACACAAATTGTGTATAACTTAGTGGTTTCATTAAGGGTCAATTAAGTGTCAATTAAGTGTCTATTAAGGGTCAATTAGGTATTGCAATAGAGCGTAGATGGAGCAGAAAGGGAAATATGAAGAGAATTTTGAGTGATAATGCCCCCTATTATACTTCAACAAAGACTTGTTTTAGTTTAAATATTGACATAGAATATACCTCACAATCATCTGATTTCTAATGAAGAAATTAAACCTAAACCCCATTGAGAAAAAGACATTTTACCTCCTCCTTCTTGGAACCTTCTTTGCAGGTTTCATAATGAGTGTTGGTAATACTCAGGACATCATTGCTAAAAAAGCATTGAATGCTGAGACATGGCAATTAGCAGTTCTGACGATGATCTGGCCTGTTTCTAATCTCTTCTCTATCTGGTGGGGCAAGTTAATTGAACGAGCTGACAGTCTGCGTAAATTCTTCATCTTTGCAGCCTTTTTTGGAAGATTAACCCTTCTCTTTATCTTCTACATTAACAATGTGAATCAATTTATCCTGATTCTTTTCCTAATGCACTCTGCAAATTCTATCATCATACCAGCTACGAATAAGATATATCAATCCAACATCCGAAAAGAGATTCGAGGTCAGATATTTGGTATCACCATGAGCTTACGAACACTAACACTTTTAGTGCTTTCATATTTCATTGGTCGTTTACTTGATTGGAATGAGAATCTGTTCAGAGTTACGATTGCTGTAAGTGCTATCTGCGGGTTTATTAACTGCATGATATTGTCTTCGATTAAGATAGAGAAGAAGGATACCGGTAAACCTAAGGAAAGATACAATCTACTCACACCACTTATCAGAACTGTTGAAATCCTAAGGACAAACAAGCCATTTGCTCATTTCCAGCGGAACTTCACTTTCTACGGAATGGGTTTCATCATGATGCAACCTGCGCTTCCAATTTATCTTGTGGATAAATTACAACTTTCTTATACTCATAATTTTGTGGGTAAGATTATCTTAGCGAATATTGGCTTACTACTTCTCTCCCCTCTTCTTGGGAAGAAACATGACTCTTTTCACCCTTTCAAATTCACTTCAATGGCATTCGGTGGTCTGATAGTTTTACCGGTCAGTATTTTAATCTCAAGTCTCTTTGGTCCTTCAACAACTGCAGTAGCCATTGTCTTTGTAGGCTTCTTCCTCTTTAGTATCGCTATGGCAGGGATAAATATGGCTTGGAATATGAGCTCCATCCACTTTGCCGGCAACGATGATAGCTCAATGTATCAGAGTGTTCATGTTACAATTACTGCACTCCGTGGGGTACTTGCACCTCTCTTAAGCCTTTTCTTGATTAACACATTTGGGGTAATGACCGTGTTTGCGGTTGCAATCGGGTTCCTTGCTCTTGCTAGTATCTTTAGTTACCTCGACTATCGAGCTGTCCAAGCAGGAAAACTCGTAGTTCGCTCAAAGTAGTTACCAGATATAAGCATGAAGATTTGGATAAGAGGAGTCAGTTGTTCCGGTAAATCCACTCTTGCAAAAAAGCTCTCCAAAGAACTCAATCTTCCTCACATAGAACTAGACCAGCTTTATTGGTTACCTGAGTGGAATAATCGTGAGAAGGAAGAGTTTCTTGAATTAGTATCAAGTAAATTGAATCAGAAAGTCTGGGTTATGGATGGGAATTACAGGTTAGTAGCTAACTCACTAAACCCTCAAACTGATTATGTCCTCTGGCTAAACTACCCATTTTTTAAGGTCATGTTCAGATGTGTTGGAAGGACATTTAGTAGAGTTGTGAGGAAAACTTCTGTGTGTAATGGTAATAGAGAGAATTTTAGGCAACAATTCACCTTAGAAGGTAGCATATTTGTCTGGGTTCTTAGGACTTATAGACTTAGAAGAAAGCAATTAGCTGATTTGAAGAAAACATCTACTAAAGTTGTTGAGATAAACCACGAACGAGATATTGAAAGGTTTATCCGAGAAGTGAGACTTTGAGAACTATTTTGCAGCTCTGATACCATCTGGAGAAAAGAATACAAGCACAGCTTGCACTGCAACTCAGGAGAGTTGCAGTACAAAACTCACAGCTCTCGTTTATCAGTTCACTTATTTCTTTTCCGTGTATTCCGTGCCTTCCGTGGTTAATCTCTTTCTTGAACTAAATTGTATCTTTCTTCTCTCATTCCGTGCTTTCAGTGTTTTCCGTGGTTGAAGAAGTCTCTATTCTTGCTGTTCTGTGGCTATAATTATCTTATCAAGTCCACTCAGCTTAATCTTATCCATAACTTCGATTACTAGTCCGTAATCGGTCTCTTTATCAGCTTTAAGTGTTACTGACTTGTTTTCTAGCTCTAATCCCTTCTCTTTTAATTGATCCGGTAACTCACCCAACTCTATGAACTTTCCATTCAGGGTTAGCCTTCCATCTCGATTAATTGATACTTCCAGCTTATCAACTTTTACACCACTAAATCCCTCTGTTTTAGGTAGCTCCAATTCCATCCCGGGTTGCTCTGCAAATGTCGTAGTCAACATGAAGAAGATTAGCAGAAGCAGCACGACATCTATTAGTGATGTGACACTGATAATAACCTGTCGTTTCTTCTTGGTTAGGAGTCGCATGGTTTATTCCCATTCTGGAAACAATGGAGTTTCTGCATTAGACCATTTGCTGACTTCTCGATATCAAGGATTATATCCTCAGATTTACTCGTGAAATAGTTATAGAATACAAGCGCAGGAATGCCTACAGTAAGACCTACTGCTGTTGAAAGTAGTGCTTCACTGATACCACCAGATAGAGAAGAAGCTTCACCAACCCCGCGTTCAGAGATAATCTTGAAGACTTTTATCATTCCAATAACCGTTCCTAACAATCCAAGTAGAGGAGATATCGCTGCGACTGTCTCAAGCAGTACTAGCCCTTTCTCTAAGTGTCTAATCTCTTGTCTTCCCTGGTCGGCAAATGACTCTCTGATGATGTCTAAAGGTTGGTCAGCAAGCTTTAGTCCCGACAAGATAAGATTAGCAAAGACACCGGGGTTCTGGTTACATACAGCAATAGCTTCGGGTACATCATCGATTGATTTGATTCGCTTTATGGCAAACTCAATCTCAGGCATCAAGATGCGCTTCTTTCTTAGGACAATGAGTTTCTCAATTATCACAGCAAGGGCAATGATAGAGCAGATGATTAGGGGATAAACTGTAATCCCACCCTGTTTGATTGTTTCTAATATTTCCTGCATTTATACCTCAATCTTTAATATACGAAAAATACGCTGTTATCTCTAAAAACTCTTCCGGAAAGTCCTTAGGTAAATCTATGAAAGGGAATGAATAGTTTATAGCTCTCAGACTGGTCTCATCTAAAGTTCCATGTGCTGAAGAGTCCATTAACTTTATACTAAGTAGCTTACCGGTTCTATCGATTTTAAACTTAATTATATTCTGTCCTGCTCCAATCCCCATACGAGTAAAAGACATGGGTGGTCGCAGGTTATCTTGAATCTTATCCCTGAGTTTAAGCATATATGGTGCGTAATCCCAGGCATAAGTATTCAGGGCAAAACCTCCCTGTCTATAAGCCGAACTATTCAGCTCTTCAACAGTCTCAGGTTTATTCGCTTTATTAGTTTTCGCTTTATTTCCCTGAAGCATTTTCCAGAAAGCCATAGCAGTGTTACTCTTACTAATTTCTGATTTATCCTTAACTTCTCGCTTTTCGGGCATCGACTCTTCCATAAGTGTCTTAGAAGCATAAGGGTTTCCTTCTTGCAAATCCTGTCTAAGCTCCTCTTGTTGGGCTAAAGAGTTCTTATCAGACACATGCTGAGCATCTAAGGGTTTCTCTACACTCTCTATGGGAGTTTCTACTATTTTAAACTCTAATTCGGGATTTTTAGGAATATTAGAAGGTGTACGATGAGAAGTGGTATCCATGAATCTCATTTGGGGTAAGAACAGTAGAATCAAGATATGTAGAAGAATCGAGAGTATTACAAACACTCCGATTCGGTCTTCCATCAGTTTCTTCTTGAGTTTTACCATAGTTTCTACTTATATAATACACATTCATTGATTAATTACTGCTAATAATCATGTCAATTGCAAATTTAACAATAGTATTGCAATCTTAGCATCCGACCTTGCGAATGGCTAAAGCCATCGAGGTACCGCAAGGTATCTCAATGGTGAATCCTTCGCAATGGTGGGATTGAAAGGCTTTACAAATCAGTTTACCCTTCTTCTTCACCATTGCGAAGGTCTCGTTACACTCCACCATTCGCAAGGTAAAGGGCTAGGTGTAAATCTTGAAGCCTGCTAATTATTACTTCCTGCCCAAATGAAAACACCTGCCTTGAAGCCAAAGCAGGTATTCACAAACATTTATAATTACTTCTCTAACAGCTTTTCTACAGCCGGAGCACGCAAACGATTAGCACTTGGGAAACCTGATCCCATCAGAGGTCTTGCATAGAATTTAAAGGCATCAGTGACATAGTTACCTTCAGCATTTATGAATTCATCAGGCATATGTCTTGTTTTACCTGCAATCTCCTCAAGTGGTACTAAGTCGTAATCCACTGAGTAGAAGCCGGTTCTCCTAATTCTAACTGAACCGTCAAGATTGTGCCAGAGTGCATACTGAACAGCCCTTTCACCAACTTCACGAGCTTCTTGCTGGTCTATATCAGAGACACAACCCATGAATGAGCGTTGGAGATAACCAAATGTATCTGCTCTAACTCTACTTATTGGGAGGTTCTTTCTAATCAAATCTGCTAATAGATCACCGAGCATACCTGTACCGGAGAGCTGAACATTGCCATGGGCATCTGTTTCGGTATCTTTCATAAGTTTGGCAATAATCGGGGTTCCCTTTCCATCACCAATACCCTCTGAAACGGCTATTACACAGCGACCATATTTAGCATAAGTTTTCTCTACATCAGCGAGGAATTGCTCTCTGTGGAACGGTCTTTCAGGTAGATAGATGAGATGTGGACCATCATCATTATACTTCTGCGCAAGAGATGCAGCAGCAGTTAAGAATCCTGCATGTCTTCCCATTACAACGCCAATATAAACACCCGGAAGTGCTCTATTATCAAGGTTTACACCCATAAAGGCCTGAGCTACATAACGCGCAGCAGAACCGTAACCGGGAGTATGGTCATTTAATACAAGGTCTTTATCTATTGTCTTAGGGATATGAATAGCACGGAAGTCATAGCCTGCAACTTCTGCTTGTTGATTAACGATTCTAACCGTGTCAGACGAATCATTACCACCAATGTAGAAGAAATAGCGGATATCATGAGCTTTAAGCACTTTAAAAATCTTTTTGCAATAGGCTTCATCGGGTTTGTCACGGGTAGACCTAAGGGCTGAAGATGGACACAAAGCAACCTGTTCTAAATTATGGGTTGTTTCCTGAGTCAAATCTAAGAAATCCTCATTAATAATACCCTGCACACCATTAAGCGCACCGTAAACTCTCGTAACCTGCGTAAACTTTCTGGCTTCAAGTACTACTCCAACCATCGATTGATTGATGACAGCTGTAGGTCCGCCACCTTGGGCAACTAAAACTTTGCCTTCAAGTTTCATATTCAATCCTCCGTTTTATCTTTATCTGTTTTTTCTCTATTTCTTGGGTGAGTTCGTTCATAAACTGATTTAATTTCGTTTAGAGTAACATGCGTATAAATTTCCGTTGATGTCAAGAAGGAATGTCCCAACATCTCTTGTATTGAGCGAAGGTCTGCCCCATTTTTTAACAAGTGCGTTGCAAAGCTATGCCTGATTGTATGGGCTGAGTATCCCTTCTTTTGAGCTACAAGGCTGATGTATCTATCAAGGATAACCCCAAGCTGATCACTATCGAATGGTTTTCCTGTTTTGGTCAGGAAGAAGTATTCACCACTGAATTCTGAGACAAAGTTATCCCTAATCTGATAGTAGTTTCTCAGTGAATCAAGCGCCTTTTCTCCAACAGGGACAATACGCTCTTTATTACCCTTACCCAATACCTTAACTCGCTGGTGTCTAAAGTTTAATCGGCTAACTATCAGACCCGCAACCTCTCCTAGTCGTAAACCAGAGGAGTAGATTAACTCCAGGATTGCCTTATCCCGAACTCCAAACTTAGTATTCTGGTCAGGGATATTGATAAGTAACTCCATCTCATCTTCACTGAAGAAAGTAGGGAGTTTCTTCTCAAACTTAGGACTGTTCATCCCTTCGATCGGGTTAACCTCGATTATCTTCTTTATCTTGCAATACTTAAAGAACTTCTTCAGGGCAGAGAGTTTCCGAGCTAAGCTCCTATTGTCTCTCCCCTCTTCGCTCATCTTTCTAAGATAATCACGCACAAACAGTTTCGTAATCTCACCAAGCACTATCTTCCCTTCCGGAAAATAGATAGCCA
>JAVCCX010000367.1 GCA_030765245.1 Candidatus Zophobacter franzmannii
AAAGCCTCTATCTTAAGTGAAGAGTTCGCAAGCCATAAGCGAGCAACTATGAGATAAAATGATGTAAAAGAAATGCAGGAGAGTTTAACCATCGGTCCCCACCATTTGATGGAGTATGAAGAATTAGCATGACTCAACAGATTATGATAGGAGAGCAAATGAAAAATGAGCAATGCCCACATAAAGTGTATATAACATTTTGATTTGGACTCTATGTAAAATTAGCGTTCATGTTATAGACATATCTTTTCGTTATTCATGAATTCTAACAAAATCTTGACTAAAAGATGTAACCGTAATTCTGTTCTTACATTACCTATATGGAGGATTGATAACAGATGAACAGATATATATCAGACTCAGCTAAACTTGGGAAGAATGTTGAAATTGGAATAAATGTTGTTATAGAAGATGGTGTAGAGATTGGCGACAACTGCCTGATTGGGCACAATGTCGTAATATATAGCGATACAGTGATTGGAGATGGCGTTAGGATTGATGCTAACACAATTATTGGTAAAAGACCACTTAGCTCTCCTCGAAGTATCTTCAAAGTTGCTGATAACATGAATCCTACTAGAATAGGGAAGATGTGCCAGATTGGAGCAAATGTAGTTATCTATTGCCAGGCAGTAATCGGTGATAATAACCTAATTGCAGACATGGCAACAGTTCGCGAAAATGTCACTGTCGGTAACCTAAACATAATTGGTCGGAATGTCTCAATTGAGAACTTTGTTGAGATTGGTGATAGAAATAAACTTGAGACAAATGCATACATTACTGCATATTCAAAAGTTGAAGACTATTGCTTTGTTGCACCATGTGTAGCTACCAGTAATGACAATTACATGGCTCGGGATAAAGAAAGATTTAATCATTTCAAAGGTGTTACAATCAAACGCGGTGCCAGAATTGGTGTGAATGTTACTGTCCTTCCCGGTAAGGTTATTGGGGAAGATAGTCAGATAGCAGCCGGAGCATTAGTTACAAAAGATATAACACCCGGTAAACTATGGATTGGTTCTCCTGCCAGAGAGGTCAAGGATGTGGCAGAGAAACAGCGTTTGGAGAATAATTTAGATAAATAGCTTTTTTAGCTATGGAGATCAATATGAAGACATTAGTAATTATTCCAACTTATAACGAGATAGAGAATGCTCCACAGATAATAGAGTATACTTTAGGACTCAATGACGATTTAGAAATCCTGATTGTGGATGATAACTCACCAGATGGAACCGGAGAATGCGTTGAAGAGATGCAGAAAGATAGACCTCGTTTGCACTTGATGAAACGAAAGGGAAAGCAGGGACTCGGTTCTGCTTATGTAGCCGGTTTCAAATATGCCCTCGAAAGAGATTACGAGTTCATTATTGAGATGGATGCAGATTTCTCACATAACCCGGATGATATACTCAGAATGCTGAAAGAAATCGAGCACAATGACCTAATTATTGGCTCTCGATATAGTGAGGGGATTAATGTCATTAATTGGCCATTCAAACGCCTTCTATTGAGCTATATGGCATCATGGTATGTCAGAATTATTACAGGTATGCCATTCCATGACCCAACTGCCGGGTTCAAATGTTATCGTCGTAGTGTACTTGAACATATTGATCTTGATTCGATTATCTCCGATGGTTATTCATTCCAGATTGAGATGAAATACAGAGCATGGCAGAATAAATTTAGAATCAAAGAGATGGCTATAGTATTCACTGAGCGAAGAGATGGACAATCCAAGATGTCATCAGATATTGTTTACGAAGCCATCTGGAATGTCTGGAAAATACGATTCACAAAGTAATTGGATATAAATGGAGCATATAAAAGAACTTAAGATAGAGAAAGTAGTCTTTGGTGGCTACGGGCTAGGCTTTCACGATGGTCATGCAGTATTTGTTACTAATGGCATACCAGGTGATGTAGTTAAAGTTAGGATAAAGTATAAGAAGAAAGATTCCTTATTCGGAGAGATAGACTTCTACATAAAGCACTCACCAGATTACATTCCTCCACCATGTGAAGTGTTTAATAAGTGCGGTGGTTGTAGTTGGTTGAATGTTTCCTACGAGTCACAGCTCAGATATAAAACTACAATTCTAGATGAGTTAATGCGTAATTTGGAATTCCCTATCAATCCGGTTCAATGCTCTCCAATGATTAGTCAATATAGGAATAAGAGCTTTCTACCTGTTGGTGGAACAACTGACAGCCCTAAGATTGGGATGTTCGCAAGTCAGACTCATACCGTTATTGAGTATAAAGATTGCGCTCTGCATCCAAAGCTGTACGATCGCATTATTGAGATTGTAAAAGACTATATCAAGAAAGCAAAAGTGCCTATCTATGATGAAAAGACCGGTAAAGGAACCTTAAGACATTTAGGCATTAGGTATTCGACTCGTACAGGTGAACTAATTATTATTCTGGTAACTAAGACAAGGAAGCTTCCTTTTACTAAGCAATTAGTTAATATGCTATCTACTGAATTTAAAGGGCTTGTAGGTATTATTCAGAATATTAATCCATCCTCAGGGAATAGGATTCTGGGTGAAGATGATAAACTTATCTATGGAGAACCTTATATCACTGAAGAGTTGATGGGGAAGAGCTATAGGATTCATTATAAATCCTTCTTCCAGGTTAATACTTCTCAAGCTGAAGAGATGCTTAAGTATGTTAAACTCCATATTAACAAAGATGATACTCTGATAGATGCATATTGTGGTACAGGTAGTATTGGGATATCTCTTAGCTCCTCCTGTCGTAAAGTGATTGGGATAGAGAGCGTTAGTGAAGCGATAGAGGATGCAAAGCAGAACTGTTCAATCAACTCTGTTGATAATTGTGAGTTCATCTGTGGTACTGTTGAAGAATCTCTGAAGCAAGTCATTGAAGCTAATAATGCAGATGTAATTGTGTTTGATCCACCGCGAAAAGGACTTGATCCTGAAACGGTTAAGTTGATTTCAGATACAAGAATTGCTAAGATAATCTATATCAGCTGTAATCCAGCTACTCAATTACGAGACTTAAAAGGATTCATCTCTGCCGGGTATAAACTAAAAGCTATGCAAGCTTTTGATATGTTTCCACATACCTGGCATATTGAGAATATTGCAGTTTTGGAGCTTTAGTTGAGAATACTTTTAATAGTTCTGATTCTCTGTACAATGCTGATAGGTTGTGATATTTCCGAAC
>JAVCCX010000084.1 GCA_030765245.1 Candidatus Zophobacter franzmannii
ATCGTATTTTATTACTAACAAAAATCTGATATGGATAAGAGATTGAATAAAATCCCGGGAGGGGGAATTGATGAAGAGATTTTACTTAATAGTATTTGTTATGTTTTCCATCTGTTTGTTAATCGCTACGCCTTTTACATCATTAGGGTCAGCTATTAGAACACCAAATGGCTACGTTGTACCGCATACACAATTTACCGGAACATTTGCAGCGTATACACGCGATAATCATGGTGAGTTGGAAACGAAAATGGTAGGTGCAGTGTCTGGTGGTTTATGGGACAGAATTGAAGTTGGCGTTGTTTATACTGACGACTGTGATGGCCTGACATTTGCCAACGCAAAGCTTAAAGTGTTCGAAGAAACTGCGAAGTTCCCAGCAGTATCATTTGGAATGGATAACATCGGATCAGCAATTGGGAGAGATGCAACGAAAGATGATTCTGATGGTGATGGAGAGATTGACGAGGATCAATATAGTTCTTATGCCAGATTCTTCGAGAAAAATGCCTTTTATGGCGTAGCTACAAAATCAACAGTAATCCGAGGATTGCCCGTTTTTAGTTACATTGAAACTGTAGCATCTATAGGAATTGGTTCTGAGGCGAAATACCAAGGGGTTGGTGACCTATCGAAAGATTTCAGTGGGTTGTTTGCGTCGGTTCTCTTCCGTCCCAATAAGTGGTTTGGGGTTATAGGAGAGATTGATGGTTCAATGGTCAATGCTGGAATTGACGTGAATTATAATGATTTTGCAGTGAGAGTTGCATTAACTGAACTCGATGAGTATTTTAAAGGTGATTCATCATATGACAAGCTTAACTTCACATTTGCTCTATCTTATACGTTCAATGATTATGTGAAAGAGAATAAGCAGCCAAGAATTGCAGGGAGTAATACGGATGCCATTCGTGGAACAAGAGTTATTTCTAACCAAGACCAACTCGGCGAAACTGACGATCTTCTTAAAGAATTGAGGGCAATTCGTGAGAGAAGAGCTAATGCTCAAAAAGAACTTGAGGAAATCAGAAAGATTCTCGAAGAATCTGAATAATCTAACACAGTCTAATCTTTAAGTAGGAAGTGATGAGAAAGATACTATATCTTTTCTTATTGATTTCATTATACCTGAGTGGAACAGCGTATGCTGAGATTAGTAAGAATCAGTGGGATAACTTAGCTGATAGCGACAAGGTAATGATTGTTCGCGAAGAGTTGCAGAGCGTTATTGACATTGAGGAACAAATAGATCAATTAAAAACTGTTGCTTTAAGAAAAAAGCAGGTTAAAAAATTATCTAAACGGGGTCTCGATGATCAAATTGCCCAACTCTTCTTGGAGGACGAGGAAAAACTTAAAGGTTTCCTTGTTGAAAAAGAACTATCTTATACTATTCTATACCTTGAGGATTTGAAGCTTATTTATAGTAAAACTAAAGTGGTCGATGATCAGCTTATGTTCTATGATGCTTTGATTGAGTTCCAGCAAAAACAATATAATCGTACACAGATAATTCTAGAAGAGTTAATTAAGAGATACCCTTCCTCTAACAAGTACAAGTCATCTTTGTACACTCTTCAGAATATATATATGAAAAATGGAGAAGACGAGAAATTCATTGATGTGTATGTTAACTATAGATGGGATAAATCTTTAACTCAGAGTTTTTGGTATGGACATGCACTATACAATCTAAGTAACTATTATGATGCTTCACTAATTTTTGAAACCTTGACATCGGATAGCACATTCGGATTCAGAGCTCAAGTTATGGTTGCACTTATAACAACATTTACTACAACTCCTGAAAATGGTTTAGACTCATTTCTGTTATTAATGGAAAATATGTCACCAGAAACACCTTACTACGAGATACTGCCTTTAAATATTGCAAGGTTATTTGCTCAAGTAGGCGATCAGGAGAATGCTACAAAATTTTACAGTATTTACAACAAACTTGTCACTGAAAATGGTAGAATGACTAACGATGTTAAGTTCGAAATCGCTGTAATGAGTATGAATTCTAATGATAAAGAGATGTCCAAAGCGTTGCTCGACGATTTGTTAATTGATCCATATGCAAGTGAGTATTATACAGCTTGCGTTTATCTTCTTTCGACTATGAGTATGGAAGATAATCAGAAAGCTGACGCTGACGTTATTCTGAATGAGGCTACTGACATTGCAAATAGTTATTTAGATATTCTAATTGCAAAACATAGAAAGGTTAACGAACTCAAAGATCTTAAAATGAGTTTGTTTGATGCTAAAACGAAAAAAGAGAAGTTGGATATAATATCAAAAATCCAAAGCGCTGAAAATAAGATTTCAATGGCTTCAGAAATGTTGTTAACAACAGCATCAGGAGTGAAGGAGAGCGAATTAAAGAAGCTTTGGGGTTTAGAAAATGATTACATTGATACAGTCAATATTACAGTCGATGAAATCCTCAAGATCTACCTTATTGGGCAACAACCAAATGATAGTAGAGTTTTAATTGTTGATGAATACTTAATATTAACCGATAAGTTGTACATTCTTTCATTAGCCAAGAGATTCCTCTTAGATATGACAGAGATCACTACTTCAGATGTAAATACAGCAATTTCTGTAGCTACTGAGATTTATGAATCTAAGAAGATGGTTCAGATGTGGGATAATGTGAAAGATGTTATACGTTCTACCAGTAATGAATCAAAAGTATCTCGAATGAATGAATTTGTAAGGCAATTAGAAAAAAGTGTAGCAAATCTAGAGAATGAAATGGAGCTTAAGTTCGGAGACTATTGGGAGAGTCCTGAGGTCGCTGAAGCTATAGAAGTTGATCTCAATGGGTTACTTAAAGACAGGGAAAACCTGCTAGATTTCAGAAAATTTGTTGCTGAAAGTTTTAATGAAAGGCTTGCTGCTGTATTGATGAAAAGAGCTAAACGAGACGCAGTAGCTGATGACTCTGCAATAGATAAACATTCTAGTACTGTAACAGTTCTTCAAAAAGATATTCGTAGAATTAAAACAGAATTTGACTATACCATGATAGATCTTTTATACATCGATAGTGTTAACAAAGATGAAGATTTCAAAAGATCGAGAGATAGAGAGAGCAATTCAACAGTAGGGGGCGAAGTAACTAATGAATAAACGTTATATCATTTTAATTACTTTAATTTTGCTTGCAATATGTGGATTGCGTAGTGAAACATTGCAAGAGCAATATCAAAAAGTTCAAGACTACAAAACAGATATTTTTAGACAAACGAAACAATTTATAATTGATAATCCTGATAGCCCCAATGTCCCCAAATTGTATTACAACCTTGCTGAACTTTCAACAAGTATTTATCGTGAAGAACCTGATGTAATTCTGGATTTATATAAGAAAGTTTTAAAGTATGACCCTGACTTTTATGATAAAGAAGTTATTCTATACAATATAGCATACTATAGTTATAAGATAGCTAAGAACAGAATAGAGGATGATAGACCTAAATTTGCGGAAAAGAATCCGTCTTTCATTACTTGGCCTGAGAATTTAAAATTTTCAGATGAAGTTTTTGCAGAGGCTAAAGAATTTTACTCTAAAATTATGCAGGAATACAATTATACTGACTATTATGAGGAAAGTATTTTCAAAATGGCCTTATTGTTTTCTGACATAGCCAATGACGCTGAAATACCTCTAAACTATTACAAGAAATCTGCAGCTTTTCTTTCAATATTATTGAATAGAGAATCTGTATCTGGTGAGTTAAGAACTGATGCGTTATTCCAAAGGGCCTGGGCTTATTACTCAATGTCTGAATGGGATAAAACCATTAGCGATTTTTCAGAGATTCTACGAAACGATGATGCTTATACAAAACTTTATTACCATGACTTTGCAATTGAGAATGTTGCTTATTCACTAGTAGGAATTGATAGTACAGACTATTTCGAATATGCTGAATCTGCTGACTATTTTGTGGATGAATACGCAGAACTATTTTCTGATGAAAATAATGATAAAATTATTGAAGAAGTTATCAAACTAAAGTTGGATTTGAATGCCCCAATGCAAGCTGGTGATTATTATATGGCAAGAATCCGCATGAATTCTTTAAGCATAAAATCACCTACATATATTGATTCTGTTTTATCTTTATATACCAACTATGCTAGTTTAATCCGTGAGGGTAAAATTTATAGAGAAGTTGTTAAAGAAACTTCCCAGTACTCAATTGATAACTATGGCTACAATTCGGAATGGTATACTTCTAATAGAGATAATCCAGAGTTCATGGCTTTCTTCAATTCAATTCGAGACAAATTCAGTCGTCTTGAAACATATTACAATAATGATTTGATTAATGAGACATCTGTTGCTAACTATCAAAAATATATTGACTTGGTAAATGACTATGCTGCGATTCCTGAATTTCAGGATGAAATTGGATTGACCTGGTTGAATGATAAAAAAGATAATATGATTAATTTCGGTTTCCAATTGGCTGAATCCACTGGTGAAACTGAATACTATCTTTTCACATACAACTTGATTTTAGACCAAGAGAAGATAAATCCAGATACTACTATTGTTTATCGAAATGAAAATAGGCTGTTTCAAGCAGCTCAAAATGCTTATTTTAAGTTGAAAGAAACTGTAAAAGATACTACATACTTCGATTCAATGAATAGCATTGAGATTACAGCGACCTATCTTGATAGTTTATATATTGATGGATCTGCAAGATTTTATAGTGTTGTTACAAGCGACCAGTTCTATAACGAAGATCAGTATGAGATTATCAAAAGTATTTTATGGAATAGGTCCGTGATTAACCAGGAACTCGGAAACAACAATGCAGTAACCACAGACCTATCAGAATTATTGAAATATGATAATGACAGGATCAGAGTTCGGGACATTTACATTATTCTGGCTCAGCTACATGAAGGGGATAAAGATTTTGCTAATTCTGAGTTATATTATGCAAAGGCAGTAGAATTTGCTAATGACGAAGAAGATAAAGAGGAGTTAGAAAAGAGTTACCTGGCACAAATAGATAAAAATGTAACTGGTTTGGCTGAAACACTTGATTATATTGCAGCAGCGAATGAGCAGTTGCGTTTAGCTTCAAAATTTGATGCTAATACTGATGCGGAAACGGTGTATGACCTTAGGGATAAGGCAAGGGGATTATTTTACCAAGGTGGAGATTATCAACGAACAATTGATATCATTTTAAAGAATGCAGAATTTAAATCTGAGAAGTCTGATATTCATTCTCTTTACTATAATGCCTGGGCTATTGCAGATACTCTCCTTAGCGATTCTACACAGGTAATGTCCATTCAAAACAGATTTGTATCTAAATTCCCGACCTCGAATGAATCATTTTCTATAATCATTGGCCAGTTAGTTGAAAATGCTAAACACCCACAAACTAGATATGATGCGGCGACTGGTTACTTAGATTTGCATACTAAAGCAAGAAACAATAGTATTGATATAGGTGAAAACAAAGTTGAAGATATTTACAAGTCAGCTGTCAACATCTATTTAGAAGATGAAATTACCAATCAAGATACCTTGATTACTCTTATGCAAGAGTTTGAAAAGGCATATCCTAACGATCCAAACTCTATGGATTATCTCAAGTATATAGCAAAAATATATTTAGATACTGATGAAACTAAATATGAAGAAATTGCTCATTATATCTATAAAAAAGATCCAACCGTTGACCTTTACAGTCAAATAGCTTATCAGAAAATTGATGAAGTGGTGAAAAAGGTTGATGATACCTTTAAGAATCAAGACTGGGATCTGATGAATCAGCATATTTCTGAAGTTCGTGAGCTTGAAAAATATTACGTTTCTAAGGATGTGACGCTAGACATGGTTCAAGTAAATGAATGGTTTGAGTATTATCAGACAGAATATACTGCCTGGAAGGAATACCAAGACTATTTAGCTGACAGAAACGATTTCTTAACGAGTTATGATAAGCGTTTGAAATCAATCAGGAATACATGGGTAAATGCAAAAGATATATCTATATTTAGAGTTAATTCCAATACCGAGTTTAAAACTCACATATTGAACCTACAAAGCAAAACAATTGATAAGAGTAAAAATAGAATTCAGTATGTCTATAAACTTGCGTCTAAAAAAGAACAAGAATTAGTGAAGCTTTCCCAAGAATCAACAGAATGGAATATGGATGTTGAAAGAAAAATCAGATTATTCTATGTTTCAGCAGAGATTTGGGATCATGCACAGAAAGTAGTTTCAAGAAGACTTCGATACTATTATGGTCAATCTAATGAAGTTTATGAGATGAAAAAAACCTATGGTGATGATGCGACAAAGAATCTTTTGGATCTGAAGCTTAAGCCTGCAACGGATAACTTTGTGAATATGTACAATCAGGAAGCAATAAATCGGTACCTGAATGTATTCAATGTTTTTGTTGATGGTACAGGATACACAGATAAGAATATTGAGAATATGATGCCAAAAATTCTAGATTTGATTCCGTCTCTAGAAGTTTTTGATAACACTCCAGGTTCAGATTGGATTGTTGAAAACTATGTTCTTGCTCCACAAGATTCATTAA
>JAVCCX010000255.1 GCA_030765245.1 Candidatus Zophobacter franzmannii
CGATAATTGAACTAACTTCTGGACTTAAGACTGTAGTAATATCTCCGTCATTATTAACAGTTGGCTTTACTTTCAGCTTGATTCCGACTTCTTCTTTCTCAACCGAAACTTCTTTATCATTATTTATCACTACATAAGGGACTACTTCACCAATGTGGATATCGGCTTCTTCGCCACTCATACAAGTTAGACGAGTGTCTGTTAAGATTTTTGCTGCATTGTTTTCCATTAACCAATCAATAGTTACATCAAAAGCATATAACTGGCGACTAAAATGACCGAAGTCATCCCAGCTTTCCATTCTCTCGAAGTATTGTTCTTCTGGGAGAACTTCAAAACTAGATGGATCACCATGAGGTAATAAACCAGTTTCATCAGTGTAGCTATATGGTAAACCAGTGCCACTCCCATTTCTTGTATCTTCTGCAAAAACGGTAGTTAAGTGATTAAGTTTAGACCAATCAATTCCATATTTCTTGGAATCTTCTATTGATATCTCAATCATTCTAACTCTGATTTCAATCTGCTTTTGTTCTATATCTAGCTCTTTAATCCGCGCGATAATCTCATTGAAAGTCTGAGGATTACAGCGTACTAATAAAGCATTCTGGCCATCGACTGCAGTTATTTCACCAGGCATGTTTTTGAATGCATTCTGGATTTTAGCAGCATCAACATATTTTAAGTACACAGTGTAGCTTCTTTCTCCAGCTTCTTCCTGGATTTTCTGCTTATCACCAACTAAAAATGTGTTTTCTCCGATTACTCTGTAAGTAAGACCAACTGATTTTGCAACAAGATTAACTGCTTGTTCGATTGGAACATCTTTAAGATGCACCGTAATACTTGAGAATTGATCACCTTCACCGGCTTTCTCATCTCCACGCTTCTCGACTGCCAATACAATGTTACAACCACTCATTTTAGAGAGAGCAGTTAAAACTGATGATAGATTGGCATCATCTGTATCTAAAGTAACCTTCTTGGATAATAATTCAGTTTCTGTATAGGTTACAGCAAACAATGAACCAAGACCCAACAGTAAAAGCGTTACTGTTAAGATAATCATTTTACGAGAAAAAATCGAAAGTTTCATAATTTCTCCTATCTTTATTTTTTACCAATTATATTCGGTTGTTGCACTTTTTTCTTGGATGTCGCCAGGTTTTGGTGGGATGGGTTCATTTACCATCACGCCCTGTGATCCATTCTTAGTGTATATTACTTTACCATCTTGGATTTCAACAATTTTTCTTCCAGCGATTTCATCACCAATACTGTAGTAGTGGGTCTGACCTTTGTAAGCGAAAATTGCCATGCTATTTCCATCTTCATCAATTGAAGTACCGGCTAAACGAATCATGTTTTCTACACGGTCCTGCCAGATTTTAAGTCTATCTTTTTTATCCTGCACAATTAAATCCTGTTTTAACGGATCTTTTTTTACAGTAAAAATAAATAGCTTTCTATCTTGAATTGATTGTTCAATAGAATGAATTTGCTTTAAAAGGTCTTCATCAAGTTGCTGTTCCTTATACTTAGAATCATCAGGAACCTCGTCTACAATTTTGTATGAAGAGACATTCTTAACGGCAAATGCAATTAGAATGACAAAAGTCAAAGTAACCGCAAAGTCTTTTAAATATCTGAATTCCATTATACCTCCTTGAGCACTTTGAAGACCGACAACTCAATAGTAACAGTATACATAGTGGCTTTACCCTCTATTTGCTGTGTTGATATATTGTAAATCGGTTTTACTTCAAGATGATTAATCTTAATAATTTGATCAAGGCTCTCTAGTTGAGATAAGAATTTTCCCATTTGGACATATGTACAATTTAATTCCATTGTATATTGCTGTTCTACTAAGTTTGCACTTGAGAACACATCCTTAGGAAGCATGGAAATTACAGAGATCTTGTACTTATCTGCTAATTGAGCAAGATTCTTAACAAAAGTGTTAGTCTCAATGGATGAGAACTTCTTACTTTTAGTTAAACTATTTTGAATGATTCTTGAGAACTCGCTCAATTGCTCATTCATAATCTTTGCACTATTAAGCTTTTCTTGAGCGACTTTGATCTTTTTATCAACTCGCTTTACCTCAATAAGCTCATCGGTAAGCATTGAGCTTCCCAATGTAAAGAATCCAACTGTGAAAAGAACAATCACAATCAAGAAAATAAGGTATCTTTGTCTCATATTCATAGTACTACTCCTTATCTCCTTTTCTTACGTGAATAATTTTTCCCGACAGCATCTATCTGGAAACGAATTATATCAGTGTCTTTTTCACGATCGCGACTGGATTTAACAAATTTGATGTCTGGAAAATCTGAGTTAATCTGGTCATTGCGCTTCAAACTAGTTATGAAGTCATCAATCAAATCAAACTCTTTTTCTTTCTTATCAACTTTTGTAATTCCATATAAACTTAGGGTTCCTCGTTTAAAAGAGAAATCTGTTATTGCGATACGCTTCTCTGTCTGATTACCTAAAGCTACAAGCTTTTTCGCCCAGAATATCTGCTCAGTAAAGATTTTAGCGAGCCTATCCAAATCATTACTGGAGAGGTAATCACCACTTACTTTATATGAATCAATTTGGTTGTTGATATCTGTAAGCAATTGTTTTCTATTTTGAACTTTCTCTTGGAGATTTTTCTGTAAATAGACAACAAAACCAAACATGATAATACTACCGATTAAAAAGATTAAGAGAAATGTTAAGAACATTTTCCTATCTGTTTCGTGCTGTAGTCTTTGTTCGCCATATTTGTTCAGGTTTATTTTGAAATAGAATTGTTCCATTTTATCTCCTTATTCCCCTCTCATGGCGAGTCCAATAGCAAGACTCAACTGAGGATCCTGTTTATCTTTGAGTTTCTCAGGCATTTCCAATCCAACAAATGGATCGAATACTTCTGTAGGGATATTTACTTTAGCTTCAATGTACTCAGTAATTCCCTGCATCTTAGATCCACCACCCATTAAAACGATCTTCCTGTAATCACTGTTTCCTGCCTCTTTAACATAATATCTTAGAGACCTACGCAGTTCTTCAACAATCTGATCTTCGGTTGATTTTTCAGAGATGTCCAAAAGTGATATTGCCTGAGAGTCGTCAGTAGCGCTAGTAGATCCCAGTCCATTATCAAACTTATACTGTTCTGCTTCCTCAAAACCAAGGTCTTTCTTGCGCATTATATCTTTAGTGAAGTTCATTCCACCAAAATTAATGTCACGAGCAAAATACTTGGATTTAGGACCGAATATTACTAAGTTAGTTCTGTGTGCACCAATATTAAGTATAATATAGACACCATCTTCTACCATTGTGTTCAAAGCAAAGCTGTTTGCAACAGCTAAAGGATCAACATCTACTAAGTTGGGTGCGAGTCCAGCTTGTCCAAGAATGTTCGTATGGGTTTGAATCATATCTTTTGTTGAAGCAGCCAACAATATATTCATATTGTTAGTTTTTTCTTCAATACTCAAGACCTGATAATCAAGCACCATCTCATTTCCTGAGTTAGGGATGTGTTTCTTTGCCTCAAAGAATAGAGCTGATTCCAGCTCTTCATCTGGCAGAAAGATTGTCTTAATCTGCTTAATACTGATATCGTCACCGCCGATTGATGAAACTACATGCTTCATCTTTCTAGGTTTAATCTTTAGAGTTTTAAGCATTTCGGAAAGAACCGGAGCAAATCGGTCTTTCCTCAAATCAGATAAAACATACTCTATTCCACTTGGAACAGTTGGTCTTATCTCATAGTTGAGAAGCTTAAAACCGTTATGGATTCTCTTGAGGTGAACCATCTTGATACTATGGCTACCAATATCGATACCAAGAGACTCTTTAAACTTAACGGTTTTCTTTTTTTTCATATTGCCTCTTTATTGTTTTTTTAAAATAATGTTGGAGGCTTCTTGAATCTACATGATTCTGCATCATATGGACTTAAGCCTCTTTCAACATGAACACTAGGATAAAATGGGGGCTGGATTGATTCAAAACGAGTGTCGAACTTATAATCTTTATCATACCCTTCGCCCGGTGTTGGACAATTACTGCCATATTGGCACACGCCAAGGAATTCTTGATCATCAAACATCCAAAGGTTTTGTGCTCTGTTTACATTATTATAATTACTTCTATGTACGTATCCTCTTCTTCTCTGTGCTACGGAGCCAAATAGGATTATCGCCCCTCTTTCTCCTGCAAACTGAGCTATCTCGTTAGGTCCTTCAGGATACAAGGGATTATAGAATGGATAATCTAAGTCTGCGGGCCATGAGTTACCACCGGGACCGGTAGATGCACCATTAAATGGTAATATCTGACCATAGCCGGTAGGTTGGTAACCATTTACATATGACAAACCTACTAAATCTGGATAAGGAATGTTGACATTTACAAATACGGTATCTGCATCAGTAGGATCACTGCCAAGTTCCGGGTCAAATATCGAAAACCCATCCAGAGCAGGGGAAGATACATGAGGATGCATATATTCGAATGTAAACACACCATCATAATTTGGATTTCCATCTCCATCACCCAGTGCGCACATAGCAGCATAAATATAAATATCATTACTATTTGGATGCAAGCGTGGATAAAGACCATTTCCATCAGGACCGGCAATTACATCCGGCATCCCATACTTTATTACAATACTCTTTTCAGAGACTATACCAACGAAATCTGAACGGTTCATATGCATTGGGTCATCTGGAGGATCACCCATATCTGTTCCACTAAGAAGAATACTGCCGGTTAAAGAGAGTGTGTCCGAACATGCCCATGTTTGAGCACCCGCAAAAGAGCCCTCAAGCCATAATTCACAACCATCAATCATCACAGCACTACCGGGAGGACAACTTACTGAATAGGTAGTCCATGTAGTGTCTATGTGAGTCATTAAATTGTAAGCTGTCCTATCGACAACAAGGTCGTAAGGCCAATCAGTACCATCATGATCAGTCCAGGTATCCGAATCTGGAACTAAATTAATTAGTGAGTCAACACTCCCCAATGTAATAACTCCCAGGTAAGCTTCCGTTGCTGCACCCATAGATCTAACAAGTACGATATCTCCAGTCGGGGTAATTAACTCTCCAAAAGCTCTGATTTCATCTGCAGTAGGATTAAAGATCAGCTCTCCAGCCTCTTCTTCATAACCTTCACGAAAGATTTGATCAATTGGACCAGCAGAATTTTCCCACAGGATATGCCCATGAGTAGATACTTTACTGAAAAACACGGGCCATGGTCCGTTAAAATCATTATTACCACCATTCTGAATCACGATGTCTGAATTACTATGAATCCTTCTCCAGATAACATCATTTCCCCAAAAGTAAACTGGTGTATCATTCGTTGAGCTCTCATTATCAGTAAAGTAATGATAACCTGCAAATGACATCTGTTCTAAATCAATCTCACCATATTTGCGCACTTTAGATTCAAGTGAACTCGTTAAGAAACCGGTTAATGGTCCGCGTTTTCCACGGATCAAGCTCTGAACAAGCGAACCCGACAAAACCGCTTCATCTCCGGCATTTGAGATTGCTTTAGGGACAATCTTAGTTTTCATGTAGTAACTTCGACGCATATGTGAAGAAGAAACTTCGGCTCTTCTTTCAGGAAAGTTTAAAACTCCCGCAACAAGGTCACCAATAGTTTTTTTAACCTTTAATCCTCTAAACAACTCAGATCGAAGGAAGTGAGTTTCTTGTACCACATCGTATTGCATAGAATATGAACTTGTGTCCATACTAGCAATCCCCGCCATTGCTACGCTCGAAAGAACAGCAATTATTGCAACTACAATAGCGATAGATAAACTTCCACTTTCGTTTAGTAACTTCTTTTTCATCTCACACTTCCATTAGTTTATTTAGTCTCAGAATAAATAACTATTTGAATCTTGTCATTATTGTACTATACCTTACGGGGTATATCTTATTCTTATGTCTTAACTCAGCCTCAAGCGTCACGCGTACTACTTTCCCCGGATTCTGTTGATCATCACTATTCTGCGGATCATTCAACATATCCACCGTGAAATCTGTTACGAAAATCTTATCTCGATGTTTCGCCGGGAAAAGGACAATAGGTGAAGGTGGAGAGACTGATTGATAGAGATAAGTACCAAATATCTTGCCTTCATTGAAATAGTACTCTGAGTAATCAAAGTACCCTCCAATTTGCCTTGAAGGTATAACCATCAATCCTTTCCCTGATACATTACTAAATCCTCTAGTTACTCTTAATTTGCTGCCACTGCTGACACCATAAAAATAAGTATCCTCTCCCGTACCTAAGGCTAAACCACCTTTGACTTGGGTTATGGCATTAAAGGATTCCTGGTAGAGATAAGTACGCAGAGTGTATTCCTCATATTTGTTAAAGAATGCCATTAATGCCCAGATAGCACCAACTGCAATGATAACTGATAATGAAATAGAAACCATAACCTCCATTAAGGTTATGCCACTTTCAGAATTTCTAATTGTGTATTTTCTTAACATATCGTCATCCTTATTTAATAAAAA
>JAVCCX010000350.1 GCA_030765245.1 Candidatus Zophobacter franzmannii
CTTTCTAAAGACCTATGAGAAAGTTATACACATCTTGTGTATAACTTAGTGCTTACAGTAAGGGTCAAGTAAGGGTCAAGTAGGGGTCGAGTAAGAGTCAATTAAGGATTACAATAGAGCAGTAATAGGGCAGAGAGGTGGAAATTAATGGAAATGTAAGAAAAAAATGAGTACTATAATGAGATTTGGAACGAGATTTTAAAATCAAATCTATGGATATTGATAATTAGGAATTTCTATGATGTAATATCGAAAGCAAAAGCACCCCAAATGAGGTGCACTAATTGCAATATATTGTTGTGATTCGAGCTTATTTGAGTAAAGTCATCTTTCCTGATTGAGTTTTACCATCACTGCTGAGACGGTAGAAATAGGTTCCTGATGGGGCTTCATTTCCATTGGTATCAATTCCCTTCCAAACTATCTTTGTATCCTGTGAGTTCAAGTTAGGATACTTAACAACTAACTGACCCTTAAGATTATAGATTCCTAAAGAACCTGTCTTACCCTTCGGGATTGAAAACTCAATCGTTGTCTCAGGATTGAAAGGATTTGGGAAGTTTGAAACAGATAAGCTGTTAGGGTTAACAATGTTATCTTCGTTAGAGCTTGTCTCTTCTTCTGTGATATTAAGATCATCTACAAGAAGAACCATCTGGAGAACTTCACTATAAGCATGAAGAGCAAGGAAATTTAACCCACTCTCAGTTGGGATGTAATCAAAGGTAGCTTGTGCGTATTCAATATTGATGATGTTGTCATTATTCCACAGTTCAGTCGTCATGGCTGAATTTACAGGTGAGTCACCAACGAGTACATTGAGTTTCTCTATTGATTCATCAAATCGAGATGTCTTATACCAGAAGCTGATATGATATGTATTTCCCGCAATCATATACATTGGTGGTGTATAAAGATAGTCATCATGGGCTGAGTTAAAACTAAACGCCATATGAACTGCCATAGTGCCAGTATGAGCATTTGGAGACCAATCAGTACTGGCAATGCCTGACCACTGAGCACTATCATCATTAACATTCTGTTGTTCCATTCCAAGTGGTAACCAACCAACTTCAGCTGTCTCAAAACCTTCTGAATAGCTATTAACTGTGTTGAAGTCAATAACAGTTGCACTCATAGTCGAGAAACCCCATACAGGACAATTTACGGCATCACCTGCATCATTTGTTGGGATAATCTGCCAGAAGTATTGAGTTGAGTAATTAAGCGCCGTATTGCTTGCATACGCCATTACATCACCAAGTTCCATATCAGAGATAATGTTGGTAGGTGGATTGTCAGTACCGAAGTTCAACTTATAAGAAGTTGGGTTACCACCGGTAGCACTCCACTCGAAAGAATTTGTCATAATGTTATCAAGGAAGTTTATAAGAACATTTAACTCATAATCTTCCGGATAGATAGCTACTGCAGGATTAGGAACTGATGTAGAAGGTTCCCATGATACATCGTCAACATAGGTAGCATAGCCATACTGGCTTGTTAAAGGGTTTACAAAGGCAATGTAGCTATCAGTATTAGAAGCATCAAAATCAACTGAGAACTGAACATAATCCGCTCCCATCTGATATGTAGCAACAGGGTTGAAAGTCGAGAAGTCAGTAGGATTACTCAATGTTCCGACTATCAGAGTATCTGTATTCTCACCCCAACTGCTCTTTGAGTAGAAGTTGAGTTGATTTGCCGACACGCTAGTAACTTCAGGTGATACAAGAACAAGAATGTCCTGTTGCCCATCAGTATTACCATACATTTTTACCATATTAGTGCCTGAATTTGCGTCAAAATCTGCTGTATGAACCCAGACGTTGGATACTGTTGATTCTGATTGTACGATTGTTGACCAGCCGGTTGGCATTGAGTCAGATGTGTCGAATGACTCAAAAAATGAATTAACCGGTATTGCGAGAAGTCCACCAATGATGGTAAGACAAAAGATTAAAGCTAAGACCTTTCTCATTATTATCTCCTATTACTATTGTTTATATATTTAACACTGTTAAGTGTGGTGGTAAAAAAATATGCTATAGTCCCTTGATGACTGCACTAATAGCCGTATCCATCAACTCCTCAAGGTTTTCCCAATTGAAGCTCGGACGATTTGCAAATAGCGAGCTGAGTCCATGTGTGACAGCCCATAGAGCCTGAGTTTGGATATCGATATTGCCTTCCGGGATCTGGTGGGTATTGATACATCTTTGACAGAGCTCTTTTAAGTTATTATAACCTTTACCTGCACCTGATATCCCAAATTTCAAGTTATTTGACTCTGAGAAAAGCGAAGACATGAGACGGTACATACCCGGATTCCCGATTGCTCGATGAACTGACAGCTTCATATAAGCTTTGAGATTCTCGATTGGATCCCGGTTTGTATCAGCTATATGCTTCTCTGATTCAATCGCATATTCTTTGAAATAGTCTTCAACAAGAGTCTTGAGGATATCGGCTTTGTTTGCATAATAGTTATAAAGAGTCGTGGGGGAGTACTCAATCTTATCAGCAATTTTACGCATAGAAACACTCTCGATGCCGTTTTCAATAAACAGCTCACGAGCAGCATTTGCCATCATCTGCTTGATATTTTCCTTCTCTCTCTCTTTACGCTCATGTATTCCCATGTGTTAACCTCTAATTTAATTAACACCGTTTAGATTGATAAAATTCCGTCAAGGAAAAGTAGTTTGCCTGTTTTCGCATAGCTCTGAACTCGCTTCGCTGGTATTGGAGCATGC
>JAVCCX010000384.1 GCA_030765245.1 Candidatus Zophobacter franzmannii
AGCTTTAGTTAGGTCTATCTCCTTCTCAAACTCACAGTAGATGGTCTCAGAATGTCCATATACAACCGGTACACGGACGGTTGTAGCAGAAACAAGAATATCATCCCTCTTTAAGATCTTATTCGTTTCAAAACGCATCTTCTCTTCTTCATCGGTATATCCATCATCTCTGAAGTCACCAATTTGAGGAATTACATTTCGGTGAATTTCTCGATTATACAAGCTTTTACTATGAGTGCCTTTCTCCTGATTTTCCAACTCCGATATGCCCTTCTGACCACTACCGGACACTGATTGGTAAGTAGAAACAATCACTTTTTTAAGTTTAAAAGCTTTATCAAGAGCATATAATGGCAACACCATCTGGATAGTTGAGCAGTTAGGATTAGCAATGATACCATGATAACCACTCAGAATGCCACCATTGATTTCAGGAACAACCAAAGGAATGTTTGCATCCCTGCGAAAAGCACTTGAATTATCTATTATGATATTACCATGCTTATCAGCTATTGGTGCGTATTGTAGTGAAACAGTTCCACCGGCGGAGAATAGTAAATAGTCATATCTTTCTTTCATTGAATCTTCTGTAAGTTCTTCAACAGTATAAGCTGTATCTTTGAAGTTAATCTTCTGTCCTACAGAACGCTTGGAAGCAAACAATCTGAGATTGGTAATAGGTATCTCAAACTCTTCCAAAGCTTTTACCATCATTCTACCTACAGCACCGGTAGCACCAACAACGCCAACTATCATTATTTCAAACTCCTAAAAACTACTATAAACTGTTTTATTCTTTCTATATCTAATTCATTCTGCCATTGTCCATCGACTTTAAAGTGGGAGCCAACGATGAAGTCATCGGCTAGAGGATAAAACTTAGAGATATTTTCTGTATTCAGTCCTGACCCTATTAATATTGGTAATGAGGTAACTTTTCTAACTCTTTTAAGTTCATCACATGAAGCTGGGACTCCTGTAGAAGTACCTGTAATTATAAGTCCATCACTAAGAAAGAACTGAGCAGCACTTGCATGGTCAGTAATATCTAAATCTGCTGTAATAGCATGTGAGGAGTGTTTCTTCTTAATGTCTGTATAAACCTTAACTTTCTCGGCACCAATCGCTTTACGATAGCGGAGCAGTTCGCCGGCACAACTATTCATCATCCCTTCATCCGCAACATGTCCATAAACAAAACCTTCAGCTCTGATAAATTCTAAGCCTGCAATATGAGCAACAGCTAAAGCTTCTTTGTTACATCCTGCAAGAATTTGGATACCTATGGGTTTATCTGTTAACTTTCTAATTTCAGTTGCCACTGCCGTCATTCCGGCAATAACCTCAGCCCCACAGTTTCCATTCAGATATGGTACATCATGCATATTCTCTAAGATAAGGCCATCAAGACCCTCTTCAAGATACACATTTGCTTCTTCCACAGATTTAGTAATAATTTCCAACATAGAAAGGTTGTTTAGTGGCGTTCCAGGCAATGCTCGAACATGTAACATCCCGTACACTATTTTCTTTTGTCTCATTATTTATACCTCACTATCCTAAATATATAGTGTGAAAATTTCAGGCAAGAAATAAAAGAAGATATCAATCAAACTATTGTAAAAGTTTTAAGATGTAGTAAAAGTTACAATATAGTTGCCCCATTAAACTTCCCGCGTTGCTCCCGGTTTAACAACACGCATTCCTGCCACTGCTAACGCACTGAGTAGGTGTCTGCATTGTCAGCAAAATGACTATTAATAGTTTCTCAAAGGAATTATTGCGTCTTTAAAACTGCTGAAATGAGAAATGAGACAGATTTCTCTGTCCCATTTCATGAAAACTTTACTTTATAAGTCTTTACATCTCTTAGTTTCAATCGGCTTAATTTTACAGACATAGAAATACATTAAATCTGCTAGCTCTTTAGCGAAAGTAAGGAACTCTTTCGGTCCATCAAGTTTAAGCGCTTCCTCTTCAGCATATGCCATAGCTTGATGGAATAGGTGAACCTCATTGTCAGGTTGTGAATGAACGAAAGGTTCCCGCTCAAAAGCTTCATTAATATTCAATTTCAAACCTGAAAGATTGCTCTCACCCTTATAGCTCCACTCCCCTGATTTAAGATCAAAGTAATAAACTTGCAGGAATCTGTGACCATGCTTACAGATAAACTTCACCGCATCTATGAGATAACTCACTTCATTATCATCAAGTATATAGTGGAGATTAAGACGAGCCCAACCGGGCTTAATACCTGAATAACCTGCATTGGTAATAATACAACGATAAAGGTCTGAGACATTTTGGCCGATGTTCATTAAGAAGTGTCCATAAGGTCCGGCACAAGAGCAACCCGCCCTTGTTTGGATGCCAAAAAGATCACTCAGGAGTCTGGTTACAAATTTTGGATGAAGATATTGATCCTTATGCCGAATATTGAAAGAGACAATAGGTATTTTTCGAGCTGTTTCAATAGGTCCGTAGAAGGAAATCTTTGGCTCATTTTCAAGCTCTTTCATAAATCTATTGTAATGATAGTTTTCGATAGTAGTTATCGTCTCTTCACCTATCTTAGCTTTAATTTGGAATACCATCCCGACTCGAAGTGCCTGAAGAATACCCGGAGTCCCCGGCTTTTCTCTAGTCTCAATATCCTTAATAAACTCCTCTTTCATAGGAGAGACATAGTCCACGGTACCACCTGCAGAGACTGTTGGAGGGAGATGTACAGAGTAAATATCTTCATTAAAGATTAAAACACCTGAAGTACCCGGTCCACCAAGGAATTTGTGGGGAGAAATGAAGATTGCGTCAAAATAGCTCTCATCATTGTAGTTCATGTCGATATCTATATATGGAGCACATGCTGCAAAATCAAAACAGGCTATTGAATCATGTTTGTGTAAAATTCTAGCCACTTCATATACATCTGTTCTTAATCCACTTACATTTGAAGCTGCAGAAAAGGAACCGATTTTTGGTCTGTCTGCATATTTAGGGTCAGAGACTGCCTTTTCGAGAGCTATAAGATCAAGATTAGATTCATCATTGAGTGGAATCTCAATAACTTCGCAGAGGGTCATTCTCCACATAAGCTCATTTGAGTGATGTTCGTATGGTCCGATGAAAACAATTGGTTTGTGGTCATCCATGTACTTTGTTAAAGCATTGCAGCAAGCCATAGGCTCAGGATGATTATCCTTGCAACTATCCAGGAAGGAGCTAACTCTTTTCTTAGTAGCCGGTGGCCAATATACGCCGAGGATCTGCTGAAGTTTTACAATGGCTCCGGTACAACCACTTTCGGTAAAGATGATTTTACCCTTAAATCCGGCATTAACAGCATCCTTGACAATCATTTCAGCTTCGTGAAGAAGATTAGTCATGGTCTTACCTGTGAAATCGTCTACCGTGTGAGAATTTGCATAGTATTGGAGAATGTATTGAATATAATTCTCTACTGTATGTAAACCGCGCCCGCTGGCAGTGTAGTCAGCATAAATCAAAGGCTTTTTACCATAAGGGGTTTCAAAAAGCATATTCCTGCCGATAATATCTCTACGAAGCCATTCTAAGCTTTCAATCATCTTTTGTGGTTTCATCTATATCTCACTTCATATTTTATTTCTTAATGAGTAACAGTACACATAGGTAAATCATTGCTAAATTTAAATATGCAAAAGTCATTCTTAATACTTGAAAATATCCGTCAAATGAAAAGGTTATAAATCTCTTATATATAGCAAGCAACATAGTATTATCTTGCCAAGAGCTTATGACAAAGATAGAAATTACTTTACAGCTTATGATATTATCGATGTTAATGGTACTGGTAGAATTATGAAAGTGGGAGTTTCTATGAAAAACACAATCAGATAGTGATGATGAGACTCAAAACATCTACTTCGTGGGTGCTGGTATTGGTGTAGAATATAGACTCTTTTCACATCTGAATACTAACCTTGAGGTGCCGGCAGTTGTTGGTTTTAATGATGATAATGAAGATGTTTCCTTTCAACCCGTCTCTTTCCAAATCGGAATAATGTATAGATTTTAGATAAGTATTGAAATATAGCTTTAACCTCGTTTATGATTTTGTGAACGAGGTATTTTTATTGACAATTCACTCTTGTTTGCATATTTCCTTGACATACCACAATGATTGAAAACATCTATTGTAGAATTCAAAAGAATAAGGACTTTAAAAAGTTATGAATAAAATAAAGGTTTTAGCAGATGAAGTTGCCAATCGCATTGCAGCCGGTGAGGTTATTGAGAGACCTGCATCGGTTGTGAAAGAGATGGTCGAAAACGCCATTGATGCCGGTGCAACTTCTATTACTGTAAATATTGAAAAGGGTGGGAAAGACCTGATTCAAGTTTTAGACAATGGCTCAGGAATGAATGAGAATGATGCTATACTTAGTTTTGAGCGACATGCGACTTCAAAGATCCGCGATGTAGAGGATATTATCTCTATCGACACACTAGGTTTTCGTGGAGAAGCCCTTCCAAGTATAAGTGCTATCAGCCAACTGATAATGGTAACTAAAGATGCTGATTCTGAAATGGCAACAAGAATTGAGTTTCAGGGTGGTATTTTAAAAGATGTTTCCAGAACTGGTGCTAATCAAGGGACGAATATTACCGTCCGAAAGATTTTCAGTAATGTCCCGGCGAGAAGAAAGTTTCTCAAGTCTGACCAAGTGGAGTTCAGACATATCCTTAACTACCTCCATTATCAGTCAATTGTCTATCCGGAGATAAGCTTCAGGTTTGTATCAAATGGTAAGGAGAGATTGAATTATCCTGCTGTAGAAGATTCAGAACTACGGATGAGAGCTGTATTTGGTAACAAATTCTTCGATAATGACCTGATTACAGTCGAAAAGGAAAATGAACAGCTCCGTTTAACAGGCTTTATCTCAGGTTTAGAAAACACGGAACATGATATCTATGATCATAGGTATATCTTCGTGAATGGCAGGTATATGAAGGATAAGATTATCCTCCATGCCCTCAGAGCTGCCTATGAACCCTTTATAAAAAAGAGTGCTATCTATCAGAAAGGACAGATACCTCCATATATCGTATTCATTGATATTAACCCACACTTGATCGATGTTAATGTTCATCCTGCGAAACACGAGGTCCGGTTCCGTGACTCCCATCTCGTACATAGTTTTGTTAAGAATACAATTACAAATGCATTGATGGAATATGAGAAAGAGAAGTTTCAATCTGCTGAGCTCAAAAGTTCTGACTTATCGCAGAGTAAGCCACTAACATCATACGAACAGAGAGTATATATAAAACCTATCACTCCCAGGTACTCAGAATATAAGACAGACTTAGAAGAAGTTTTCCAACCTGATATGTTTAAAAAAGTGTTACCTCCTCAAGAAGAGTATCCGCCATTACATCCATTACCTAAAGAATCATTTCAAATTCATATGCCGAAGGAAGAGGAACTTGTTAATCCCTGGCAGTTGCATGACACATATATCTTTATTCAAACTGAAGATGGGTTAATGGCAATTGATCAGCATGCAGCGCATGAAAGGATTATCTACGAGAAGATGGTTCAAAGAATCCACGGTGCTCCTCCTATAAGACAGAAGCTTGTATTCCCATTGGTTGTAAATATACCTCCATATCTCAGCTATGTTTTAACAGAGTTGTTAGAGAAGAACATAGACCTATTCACTCAGGTAGGTTTCTCGATAAAGACCTTTAGTGGGAATTCTGTCGTTATTGATGAAGTACCACCTGAACTAAATGATATGCACAGTGAAGAGTTCTTCTTAGATGTTTTAAAGAACCTACAGGATGAATTTGAGGAGACTGAGGATATAAGAGATAGCCTTGCTAAATCAGTCGCTTGTAAGGCCGCGATTAAAGCTAATAAGAAACTTACACGAAAAGAGATGCTTCATCTAATCAATGACCTGTTTGCATGCAGTGTTCCGTATTTCTGTCCGCATGGTCGTCCTTTAGTTATCAAGATTACTCTTAATGAACTTGAGAAAAGGTTTAAGCGCATAGAATGATTCCAATAGTTACAATAGAAGGAACAACTGCATCAGGTAAAAGCCATCTAGCAATAGAACTGGCAAAACGACTTAATACTGAGATTATTTCAGCCGATTCCAGACAGATTTATAAGTTTATGAATATTGGTACTGCTAAACCAACCCTAATGGATATAGAAAAAGTACCTCACCATCTTATTAATATTGTTTTTCCTGATGCTCGATACAATGCCGGTGACTTTGCTCATGATGCAGGATTAATTGCTCATCGTCTTCATAAAAAGAATCAGATACCCATTATTGCGGGAGGTACCGGCTTCTACATAAAGGCTCTTATTGAAGGGCTATTCCAATCACCGGATGTACCAATAGAATTGAAAGATAAATTAGAAAATGACATGAACCAGAAGGGTTTAGAAGCAATGTATGTTTATCTAAAGGATGTTGACCCGGTCGCTGCGGTAAACATATCCCCTCAGGATAAACAGCGCATATTGAGAGCATTAGAAGTTTTTGAATACACAGAGAAACCAATCTCAGTCCATTGGGAGGAGCAGAATAGTTCTCCTGATTTCTTGCCTTATAGAATTCTAATCACTGATGATCGAGAAAATATCTACAATAGAATCAATAACCGTTTTGATGCGATGTTAGAAACGGGACTTTTAAATGAGATTCAAGACCTACTAAATCGTGGCTATAAGCCTGAGGATTATGGGATGACAGCAGTTGGGTATCGTGAATTTATGCCCTATTTCTTCGCTGAAACTCCTTTGTTAGAGTGTGTAAATAAGGCTAAACAGAATTCAAGGAAATATGCAAAACGACAGGTAACATGGTATAGAAAACAGTGTTTTGACCTTGCTGTTAGACCTGAAGAACTCACCGATACCTTCTTAAACAACTTAGCAGAAAAACTTAGCACTTTGAAAGGAGATGACCAATAATGAGAGGCAATACTTATTCTTCCCTTTATGGTTTCACTGCTTTTGGTGAAAGTCATGGATCTGCTATGGGTGTTGTGATTGAAGATATCAAACCTGGTGTCGCATTTCCAATTGACGCGATAAATGAAGCTTTACTAAAACGAAGACCGTCTTCACTCCCCGGCTCCACAACTCGAAAAGAAGATGATAATGTCCAAATCATCTCCGGTGTCTTGGATGGGATTACGACAGGCATGCCAATCTGTTTATTCGTTTGGAACAAAGATGCCAACTCCAATACTTATAAGTCTTTAAAAGATATCTTCCGACCCGGCCATGGAGACTTCTCTATTTTCAGTAAATTCAAGATATATGATTGGCGAGGTGGCGGAAGAGTATCCGGTCGCGAGACAATTGCAAGAGTGATTGCAGGAGAGACACTTAATCATCTTTTTGAAGGTGTTGAGTTCATTACTGAAACTCTACTCATTGGCACTATGACTCCAAAATATCGTGATTCATTGTTTGCAAAAGAGAATCCCTACTTCTGGCCTGATCCTTCTACACTCAAAAAGATCCCTGAGTACTTAGAAAGTGTTAAAACTGAAGGTGATAGTGTTGGAGGAGTTATACAGTTAACTGTTCGCAATCTTCCTGCAGGATGGGGTGACCCGGTCTTTGAGAAGTTAGATGCAAACATAGCTAAAGCAATGTTGTCTGTTGGAGGAGTTAAGGGTATTGAGATTGGTGATGGCTTTACATTGTCAGCAATGAAGGGCTCAGATAGTAACGACAGTATGGATTCTAACGGGTTTGAAACAAATCATTCCGGAGGAATTCAAGCCGGAATATCTAACGGAGAGGACATAATTGTCCGAGTTGCGATTAAACCAGTACCATCCATCGCTAAACCTCAAAACACAATAGATATTCATAATAATGAACAAACAATAGAGGTAAATGGGCGACATGATGTGTGTCTCATTCCGCGTGTAATCCCTGTCCTCATATCTATGTTAAAACTAGCTCTTGCGGATGCAGGTGCATATCAACAATTAATTCGTAATGAAAAAAGAGACATTGAAAGTTTAAGAGAATCGCTTGACAAGATAGATGAGGATTTACTTCTTTTGATAATTAGAAGATTTAACCTTGTAAAAGAAGTTATCGAGTATAAGAATGATTCCAAAATTCCTATTACCGATAAAGCCCGTGAGGACTCATTAATCGATAGTCTAAGAGAGAAAGCAACTCTCCTCGGATTACCTCCAGAGATTATCGAACCAATATGGCAATTAATCATTGCTGAAGGGAAAAAGCAGAAATGATAGCACTCTCGATACCAGCCGGAATAAAAGTTCCTAATGACATAAATCCGGCTAATTTCAGAGAATACCGTTTGGATTACATAGAGGAGACACAATACGCTGAGTTTCTTTCTAACAACAAACCAAACTCAAAGACTATCATTACGATTCGCGATAAAAGTGAGGGGGGTAAATCTCAACTCTCCCCCACTGACAAAGCTATTCTTTATAATGAGTATATCACAGCCTATAACTGCTATGTGGACTTTGAGTTCAGTCTTTGGAGTCCTGAGTTACCAGCTATATCCAAAAGCGGACTGATTCTCTCCTATCATAATTTTGATGCTTTTAATGCCGAATTGATTAAAACTTTTATCATCGAAGGTTCCCGATCCGAATGTTTTTACTTAAAACTGGCAGTGAATGTAGATAACTATTCCGAATTGACAGAGCTTGAGAAGCTCCTCAACCTCTCTACAAAACCTATCCTGATTGCGGGGATGGGGAAATTAGGCAAGTTAGTCCGCCTTATTCACCAGCATTTAGGTGCAAAAGGGACTTATATTGGATTAGACGATAATCTATTATACCCTTCGCAATTATCTGTAAGTGAAGCTAAAACCTTTCATCTACACAAAGTAACCCCTAAAACAGCTTTTTGTGGGCTTTTGGGTGGCAAACAAGTATTTCATTCAATAGGTTTATCCTATTACACTTCCTACTTCAGAAAGTTAGGACTAAATGCATTTTACTTACCTTTTTTTGCAGATGATTTCACTGATTTCTGGACTTGGTTGGAACATTTTAAAGCTAAGAACAAATTCTTAGGTGTGTCCGTTACAATGCCATTCAAGGCTGATGCTGCAAAATTAAGTAAAAGTAAAGAACCAGTTAACCTTATCTATTTCAATCGCAAAACCCTAATTCATACGAATACCGATAAACTTGCTCTGAATAAAGCTTTTTTCAGACTTGAACGATTCAAAATTGATTCAATCCTTATCTATGGTTCAGGTGCGATGGCTGAACTTGCTCTCAAGGCAGCTCCTGTTTTCGGAAAGACCTATCTTCTCAGCCGTAACAAAGTGTTTGAGGATAAGTTGTGTTGGAAATTCGATGTCGATCCGGGTGAGCCATCTCGCGATTACGATCTTGTGATAAATTGTACACCCCTCGGTTTTGATAATACTGAACTATACGCAGAGACAGGTATAAAACCTCCTCGTATGCTAATAGACCTTCCTTATTTTCCTAACAAGAAATCAGCTAACATTTCTAAGATTGAACCAAACCAGTTCGTAGATGGTGTTCAATTCTGGCAGTGGCAAGCGATTCCTCAATTAGCTATCTTCCTCAATGGAATAAAAGAGGATTAGTAACAGTAACTAGCCTCATCTCGTGCACACTATAAACTCATTTCTACCTAAGTAACATAAAACAATACTCTCCCATTACAAATTAATCATTGACATTATTCTTCATTCTCCCTAGCTGACCTTATGGTTTGACCAAGTAGTCAAACTTATTAGTCAAGAGGAGGAATGATGGACAATTCCCAAAATGCAGAAGAGAGGATCTTTGAGGCTGCAATGGATGTGTTTTGTGACCATGGTTATGATGGAACAAAGATGCAAATGATCGCTGATAAGGCTGAGATTTCCAAAGCCTCTCTCCACTACTACTTTAGAAGTAAAGACAAACTGTTCGAGAAGGTTGTACAGAAGCTGTTTTCAACCTTATTAACTGCAGTTACAGGTAGTTTAAAGCCGGAGGATGATATTGAAACACTAATCCGGCAACTCATTTCTAAGCATATTGATATGTTCAACCAATACAAGCGTGAGACCTCTTTCATCTTTTCCGAGATGATGAAGCATGAGGACTTAATAGAGAAGGTCTTAAGTGGCGTGCATAACATCAAAGATATACAAATGATAGCCGAACGCTTACAGATCGAGCGTGATGCTGGCCGGATTATCGATATATCTCCTCAGAATCTAATCATAAATATGATATCAATGAGCTTTTACCCGATAATAGCGGAACCTCTCGTTAAACGAATATTCGCATACAGTGATACAGAGTATTCGGAACTACTTGAGCAACGGAAACAGATTGTTGCAGATTTTGTCCTAGCAGCGATAAAGAGGAGGGACTAAATGAAGAGATTTGCAATAGCAATCACATTTATAATATTATTTACCACTCTAAAGGGTATTACTCTTCAAGAATGCCTTGAAAGCCTTAGGAATTCAGTTCCAATTTCAGAGCAGATTATCCTTTATGAGAAACAGCAGAAGCTCACCAATAAAAAGCTTAATGCAAATTACCTACCCTCGCTTTATCTCGTTGGCAATGCCAGCTGGAACAGTGAGGTAACACAGATAGACTTGGGTGCCACTGCTCCATTTACTGCTCCCGCACCTGATAAAGATAGGGAAAGTATCGGTGTCCAGTTACAGCAGACAATCTGGGATGGTGGGACAACTCATGTCAGCAAGCAGGTAAATCGGCTGGAAGCTGATGCTGACCAACTTGGGGTAATGGCCTCAGTTCACCAACGAGAAATCGAAGCAACTGCGCTCTACTTCCGAATCATATCCACCTCAGAAACAATTGAAGTTATGAATCTACAAAAGAGTAGTCTGAACTCGCGTTTGGAACAAACAGAATCACTTGTGAGTAATGGACTGAAAGAAGACTCAGATATAAAGCTGGTTAATCTTGATCTCATGAAGTTGGATAATCAAATATACAAACTGGAACACCAAAGATTAGCCGCGGTAGAGCAACTATCTCAGATATCTGGCTTACATCTTACCGATGACATGAGCTTTGATCCAGTTGCTGATTTTATCCAACCCGGAGTAGAATTCGTGCGTAAAGAGATTGAGAAACTGGATAAATTGATAGCGATGCAGAAGGTGAGTGCGAAATTAGCAGGAACAAAGCTCTTTCCTAAGATTGTAGCAAAAGCTGATTATAATTACGGGAAACCGGGATATGACATGTTTACAAATGACTTCCATGATTACTATAGTGTTGGAATTAATTTAAGCTGGAAACTTTGGGATTTCGGACAAGTATCACAGGAAAAGAGACTTGCGAAGAACAAAGTACACATCACTGAGAGTACTAAAGATGAGCTACTGCTTACTCTTAGGAACCAGTTAAGCTCTAACCGATATGATATGAGAAATGCTGAGTACAATATCTCCGTAGTAACTGAACGAATCCAATTACTAGAGGAGATCGTCAGTGCCTATAATAGCAAATTCGAGTCCGGGATTATCACAACTACAGAGCTTCTGGTTCAATCAAACAACTTAATGCAGGCTCGGATTGAGCTGCAACAAAATACAACACAATTAACAGCATTACAGGTACAGAGAATATTGATTTCAGGAGGCAAATTATGACAAAACTATATATATTGATTATTGCAATCGCACTTATGGGTTGCACTGTTAGCGATAATAGCGACGCTTGGGGCAGTTTAGAAGCAGAGGAAATAATCATTTCAGCCAGAGTTAATGGCAACATCACGCAGTTTCATACCCAGGAAGGGAAGGCAGTAGAGAGTGAAGCACTAATCGCTGAAATTGATGCAACTGACCTGCTACTCGCCAAAGATGAACTCCTTAGCAACATCAAGTTGCTCGAGGTCAAACTTCAGGCAACCGAACAGAAGTTTGTGCTGACCCAAATTGAGGTCCAAAACCTTAATCTTGAAAAAGAAAGATTTACTCAATTAGTAGCAGAGAATGCCTCTTCACAAAAGCCATTAGATGATATCAATGCTGCTATGCGTCTTTTAGATCAAAAACTAGATTTGAATAAGACAGAGACAAAACTCGTAAAAGCTGAGAAGTTAATAGCGAACAAGAAGCTAAAGACATTACAAAACAATATCGCGAAATGCTCTATCTACGCTCCTATGAAAGGTACAGTCCTCACTGTTTATAATAATGTTGGTGAGTTTGTTACTCTTGGGAAACCGATTCTGAAGCTTGCAGACATCAGAACTCTAAAAGCTGTATTCTATATCTCAGAGACACAACTTACTTCACTTAAGCAGGACCAGAAGATCAACATCCGGATTGATAGTGGTGATACTATGAAGAGCTATCCTGCAACAGTTTCCTATATCAGTGATAAGGCTGAGTTTACTCCAAAGGTTATCCAGACCCGTGAAGAAAGAGTGAAACTTGTCTATAAGGTAGAAGCTATCTGTGATAATGATGGTTCACTTAAGATAGGCATGCCTATCGAAATCATCTTTTGAGGCACTGATGCAACCCTTTATAAAAGCAGATGAGATAACAAAAACCTACGGGCAAACACTTGCTCTGGATAGAGTCTCTTTCGAAGTTAATCAGAATGAGATATTTGGTTTTATCGGACCTGATGGTGCAGGTAAAAGTACCCTCTTCCAGATTATGACCACCCTTCTGATTCCTGATTCTGGGAGTGGTTCCATAAATGAACTTGATATAGCGAAGAACTATAAAGAGATTCGCTCGATTATCGGTTATATGCCCGGGCGTTTTTCACTCTATCAGGATCTCACAGTAGCTGAGAACTTGAAGTTCTACGCCAATATATTTGGAACAACCATCAAGGCCAATTACGAGCTGATAAAGAACATATATGACCTACTGGAACCTTTCTCTAAGCGTAAGGCCGGGGATCTTTCAGGAGGTATGAAACAGAAACTAGCCCTCTGTTGTGCTCTAATCCACCAACCTAAGGCTCTCTTTCTAGATGAACCGACAACAGGTGTTGATCCGGTTTCCCGTACAGAGTTCTGGGATAACCTTACTCAGATAAAGCATTTAGGTATTCCGATTGTAGTCTCTACCCCCTATATGGATGAGGCAATCCGCTGTGATAGAGTTGCACTGATTCATAAGGGCAGAATCCTCAAGATGGATACACCTCAGAAGATTATAGCTGAGTTCTCGGCAACTGTCCTATCATTGTCCAATATCGATAAGCATCAGGCACGCGAGGCAATCAAGAATCTGGAAGGTATTGAAAGCATCTTTGCTTTTGGTGATTCCCTTCATATCACAGTCAGCAAGGATAACTCGAGTATTATAGATAATCTTCGTTCTACTCTAAGTAGTATAATTCCTGATTACAAACTATCAGAGATTACTCCCGATTTTGAGGACTGTTTTCTCCAGTTGATGAAGGAGGAGCAGAATGTCTGAGACAATAATTACTGTGAAAGATCTAACTCGTAAGTTTGGTGATTTTACTGCTGTAGATGCCATCTCCTTTGATGTTAAAAAAGGTGAGATCTTCGGATTCCTCGGAGCAAATGGAGCAGGTAAAACAACTGCTATGCGTATTCTCTGCGGACTGCTCTCCCCTACTTCCGGTCAGGCTGAAGTATGCGGATTTGATGTCTATCATCAGAGCGAACAGATCAAACTAAACATCGGCTATATGAGCCAGAAGTTTTCCCTCTTCGATGACCTGACTGTCTGGGAGAATATTAGTTTCTATGCCGGGATTTACAAGATGTCTAAGCAAGAGATCAAGATAGCCGGTGAATCGCTCTTAGAACAACTTGAGCTTACAAAGTATCGTAATAGACTCATTAAATCTCTTCCATTGGGCTGGAAACAGAAGCTTTCCTTCTCTATTGCGATTATCCATAAACCAAAGGTGGTCTTTCTCGATGAGCCAACTGGTGGAGTTGATCCGATTACACGGCGTGCCTTTTGGGATATGATCTACAAAGCTTCATCTGAGGGTATTACAATCTTCGTAACTACTCATTATCTGGATGAAGCGGAGTATTGTGATAGAATATCAATGATGGTGAAGGGTCGAATCGCAGGACTCGGAACGCCTGCTGAACTAAAGACCAGATTTAAGGCAAAGAACATGTACGATGTGTTCCTCAAACTTGCCAGGGGTACTGATAATGCATAATCTACTCATCTTCATCCGGAAAGAAATTCTCCCTATCCAGCGTGATCCGCGCTCACTTTCAATAATGATTCTCATGCCACTGGCCGAAATCCTCTTGATTGGCTTTGTGATGCGCTTTGAGATTGAACACACCAATATCGCTGTTTACGATATGGCAAAACAACATAGTTCAGTGCAGTTAATCCAGCGACTTGAGGGTGGTAAGCGGTTTAGTGCTAAAACTGTGGATTCCATGGAGGAAGCGGAGCGCTTACTGAAATCGAATAAGGTTAAAGCTATTCTGCGCATCTCCCCTGATTTTGAAAGTAAGATCCTCAATGACAATGAACCGACTCTTCAGCTCATCCTGGATGCGATTGATCCGAATACGGCGACTACAATTGAAGCCTATATGAATGCTGTGCTTAATGACTATTTCCGTGATCAGGGGATGTCATACTCACCGCAACTTCTTAAGATTGATCAGTTGATGTACTATAATCCTATGTTGAAGAGTGTTTATGGTACGGTTCCCGGCTTAATTTCCGTGATTCTGATGCTTATCTGTGCTTTGATGACTTCGGTGTCGCTTACTCGAGAGAAAGAGATGGGAACGCTGAATGTGCTCCTTATATCACCCCTAAAACCTATCCAAATCATTATCGGGAAAGTAATTCCGTATCTACTTGTGTCTCTGGTGAACATTGCTGTCATTCTGGTTCTGGCGTTTACGGTGTTTAAGATGCCACTGGCAGGTTCATTGCTCCTCTTAATTCTGGTAAGTTTACTCTATTGTCTCTGCGCCCTTGCACTTGGATTCCTTATCTCAACCAAGTCTCAAAGTCAACAGGTTGCCATGATGGTTTCCCTCGCAGGACTAATGCTTCCAACCACCCTGCTTAGCGGGATGATCTATCCAATCAAAAACATGCCAATGTGGCTTCAAGGTATCACTTATCTTATGCCGGCACGCTGGTTTATCAATATCCTGAAGCATATCATGCTCAAGGCATCCCCAGTCTCAGCCTTCCTTCCCGATATTGGCATACTTCTACTTATGACACTGGTAATTACAGCAATCAGCCTGCATAACTTCAAGGTGAGGTTTAAATAAAATGAGAAATGTACTTCTACTAATTCAGAAAGAGTTTAAGCAGATCTTTAGAAATAAAGCAATGCTGGCAATTATGTTTATCATGCCCATGATTCAGCTCCTGATTCTCTCCAATGCTGCGGACCTTGAACTAAAGAGAGTCTATTTTGCCTGGGAGGATGCTGATAAGTCAGATCTATCGACATCACTGCTCTCTAAGTTTGAGAATAACCCACTTTTCTATCTGACTCATTATTCAGATAATCAGGAACAAAATGATACTCAACTGGGCAACAACAAGGCTGATGTTATTATCAGTATCCCTAATGACTTCGAGAGGGATTTGACCAATAAAATACCGACCACTATTCAGTTACGGATAAATGCCATAGATGGCTCCGCAGGTGGACTAATTGCTACCTACTCCAATAAGATTATCAATGAGTTTTATAGTGATGAATTGCTGAAAGTTAAAGCAACCAAACGGATTGTGGAAGCACGCTATCTTTACAATCCTGCTCTGAATTATAAGACCTTCATGCTTCCCGGAATTCTCGTGATCTTGGTTACTGTAATTGGACTTCTTCTCACAGCACTCAATATAGCCCGTGAGAAAGAGATTGGAACTATCGAACAGATCAATGTCACGCCTATCAAGAAGCATCAGTTTATCCTGGGTAAACTCCTTCCTATGCTCGCTATCGGGATTGGAGAGTTTATTCTTGGAATGGCTATTGCGAGACTGATTTTCCATATCCCTGTGGTCGGGAATCCACTGGTTCAATTGCTGTTCTTAGTTGTCTATCTCTGCGTTATGCTCGGAATCGGACTCCTCATCTCCACCCGTGTTCAGACTCAACAACAGGCAATGTTCATTGCCTTCTTTATCTTGATGGTCTTCATGTTCCTCTCCGGCCTCTTCTCCTCTATCGAGAATATGCCAGCCTGGGGACAGATGATTGCCAACCTAATTCCCATCTCATACTTTATCCGTGATACCCGTAGTATCCTCCTAAAGGGAGCCGGTCTTAAAGAGTTATATCCTGATTTGATAATCCTCAGCATCTATGCAGTTGTCGTTAACACAGTGGCTGTTCTGGCGTATAAGAAGACAACGGATTAGGTAGCCTCTTTACCTATGACATCAAGACTAACTCCCTACCTTTGAAATGGCTGAGCGAAGCGATTCCTTGCAAATGGTGGGGAATAGTTATCCGAACTTACATTTCCAGGTTAAACCCCCGTTCTTCTTCACCATTTGAAAGGTCAGAGACCATTTAAAAGGTAAAGGTGTAGTTTCGAATCTTTAGGAGCATTAGCAGGGTCAACTTCCTGGTTTTATGCTGGGAAGTACTGCTTTAGCTGTACACTCTTTCCAGGGGTGGGGATCGCTGAATCGTCACTGGAACAGGATGTTCCATTCTTAATCTTCTTTTGACCATTGGTTGCTTTGGACTGCATCAACTGCCTCCCGATGTGGTTTCTTCTCATTTTGCATTTATAATTCTCAATTCCCCTCTGTGGAGGGGTGGCACTGAAAGTGACGGGGTGGTCTCTTAATTCTCCTCCCTCGGAGGAGTGGCAGCTACTGCTGACGAGGTGGTTCTTCTCTGGCGGAGTCCCTCTTAATTCCCCTCAATGAAGGGGTGCCGTTGTAAACGGCGGGGTGGTTCTTATCTTTTTGCATTTCCCTATTTAAAGGGGCTCATAAAATGGTGAAGAAATAGTGCGACACATTCAGCCCATAAAGGGCTGTGTTAATTGGCGATACATACCATAGGCTCGCGCCTATGGCTATTCATATTCAGCCCATTCGGGCTGGTATTG
>JAVCCX010000067.1 GCA_030765245.1 Candidatus Zophobacter franzmannii
GAAGGTGGGGCGAGGACATTGAGAAACTTTAGAATTTAATAAGCTGGGAGTGCCATTCCCGCCCCACACTTCGTTGCGGTGCAGGTCTGCCACAGGAAATCCCAACAACTCGGGAGAGTTGTTTTACATAACGCGACTGTCCTCAGTTGCGGAGAATTAATTTAAGAAAGATAGGAGAATAAATGCCAACAATCAAAGATATACTTAACAAAATGAATGTACTTGCCCCGACTCAGATTGCCTATAGTTGGGATAATGTGGGACTAATGCTTGGTGACCCGAATTGGGAAGTGAAGAAAATACTCCTAACCCTTGATGTTACGCCAAATGCTATCAAAAAGGCTATTGATGCAGGTGTTGACCTTATCATTGCCCATCATCCTTTTATCTTCAGACCTATCAAGAGTGTCACTGATCCGAAATTCATTAGTTTGATTGAGAACAGAATTGGAGTTATCTCCTTCCATACTAACCTTGACCTTGTCGTTGGTGGAGTGAACACATCACTCGCGAAAGCTCTTGGCCTCACTGATTGGCAACCTTTGGCTACTGAATCAGGTACTGAATGGCTAAAGTTTGAGATGAGTATTCCTGAGATTCATCTTGATTTAATGAAAGAAGCCATCAACAATGCAGGTGGTGGGCGTATAGGCGACTATGATAATTGCTCCACTACATGGGATGCAAATGTTCATTTCCGACCTTTGAAAGGAAGTAACCCATATAGTGGCACACAAGGAGTCATTTCAAATAATAAAGTAGTAAAATTTACATTTATGATAGAAGCTTTCCGCAGGTTCTCAATCGAATCTGTGATTAAATCTGTTCATCCTTATGAACAACCGGGATACACTATAACTAAGGTTGAGAATCCAGTTCCGACCTATTCACTTGGTGTGATTGGCAAGTTAGAAAAACCAATCCCTATGAATGCCTTTGCTAAGTTTGTAAAAGCGGAACTCTCTGCCCCAAGCGTTAAGCTCTGGCCTGCAGGGAAAGATGCAGATACACTGATCTCTACTGTCGCAGTATGTGGTGGAAGTGGAACATCAGTTCTTGGTAAAGCTATTGGTCGTGCTGATCTCTTAGTCACTGCTGATTTAACTTATCATACTATCCTCGATAGCCCTCTCCCCCTCATAGATGCAGGACATCTCTATACAGAATATCCTGTTCTTAAATCACTTGAGAACTATCTTGCGGAGGACACACTGGAATTTAGTTATCTTTCACTCACTGAGCATGAGTATAGTGAGCTAAGGGATATTTAACTTTGTTTATCAATATTTAGAGTCAACATTTGGTTTAGAACATTCAGCCCATGTAGGGCTGTTGGGGTTTCGGGTCTCATACCATAGGCTCACGCCTATTGTATTCATGTTCAGCCCTAAACGGGCTGGATTAGGAAATGATGCTTTAGCTTCATCGTATTGAATATCTCTTTCCTTTGCCTCGAACTCACAATATTCGTTTAGAGGCCTGAAAAGCATTGTATTCTTCTTCAGAAAGATATATAGTTCACAATTATGTTTTTAATTTCCCTCACAGCTCCATCATTGCTCTATCACAATTCCAATGACTCTCTTGTGAGTCTCTTGGGCAAACCCTGTGCAAAACTTGAGTTGGAAGCCAAGAAATTGGTAAGTTGCTGACAAGTGATTGATATCTTTTAAACTCGAATTGTGATAGAGCAGTGATACGAACTAAAATTACAAATGCAAAAGGCAAAATGCAAGATGAAAGAGCAAAGAAGAACCCCTCACCCTCTTTTCAAGTTTGAAAATCGACCTCTCCCCAAAGGGGCGAGGAATTATTGTTAATGGAATTAATTATGAATTGCGGAGCTTTTGGTGATAAGCTCTATTGCGAATGCTCCTACAAGAACCATTACAATCCCGACAAGATTATGGGTGATAAAAGAGGTAAGGGCATGGGCATGTTTACCGTCTTTACTCAGGGATACGATATCCATCATATAGGTTGAGAAGGTAGTAAATGAACCAAGAAAACCTGTTATGAAGAAAGGTTGGAAGCCTAAATGGACCGGCTTAGAGATAAGTAACCCAAAAGCAGCTCCGATTAAAAGGCACCCAAGGCTATTCACAACAAAGGTACCCCATGGGAAATGCCCCTTAAAGAGGTTGTCAGCTCCTGCCGTAAGAAGGTAACGACTCACAGCACCGAGCGATGCACCTACGCAGATAACTATTAGTTTCATTGTTATTTCTTTCATAATCAACCTATAGTCCCAAGTTTTCTTATTCCTATAAATTAAAGCTTAAAGTTATAGTCAATTATTTATTGAATCAAGGTATATCATAAGAAATGCAAGACAAGACTTTAACCACAAAATACACGAAACAACACTAAAGAGGAAATATAGGATGTACAAGAGAAGAGAAGATTTTAACCACGGAAGGCACTGAAAGCACGGAAAAAGAAAGACATGATTAAGTTCAAGAAAGACGAGGGAAAGAATGGTGATTAAAAATTAACCTTGTGCATGGTCTTTGACCTCCGTATGGTCAGTTAATAATGAATGGACAAGAGGAGATGAAGATGTGGCATCTTCCAAATACTTCTTTCTTTCGCCTTTCCCGTACATGAATAGATTTTCTTATTTCTCACTCTTTTCTCCATTCCGTGCTTTCAGTGCCTTCCGTGGTTGAAAATCTTAGTTTTGTTCCTTTACGAAGCTCTGTGGACTATTCTTAGAGCTGTAGTAAGAGCAGAGGAGCTAGGGTTAAATCTTTTTCTTGACGGGATTAAGCCTAATGTAAATTTGTACTCATCATTAAGGAAATGAAGCTGTCTGCTTCTACCTTACCGCTGAAAATGTGGGTGAGGTTGATGATAAGTATTAAATGAATATTTATTATTAAGCAGGCGGTTTAGACCGCCTTTTTCTATTGGCGGAAAAAACATAAACCAGGATAGACAGGAGGTTTATTATAATTCGAATACGCAGAGGGAAGGCTAAGACTAAAGAGGTCGTCCCAAAGGAAAGAATTAATCACCAGATAACGGTACGAGAAGTCCGTTTGATTGGTCCCGACGGAGCACAGGTTGGTGTTGTAAGTATTAGTCAGGCTTTAAAGATTGCTGAAGATGCAAATCTTGATTTGGTA
>JAVCCX010000041.1 GCA_030765245.1 Candidatus Zophobacter franzmannii
GAGGTTGATTTCTACTACTTAGATGAAGCTAAGAAGTTGATTAGAGAAGAGATGGAAAATGCTCTGCCTGATGAATATAAAGGGATTATCCCATTAACTGTTGACATTGGAGAGGGAGATAGTTGGTTTGAAGCTCACTAAGGTCAGGAGTTATTAATGAAAGAATTTGATAGATTAGTAGAAATCATAGCGAGATTACGAGACCCAATTGATGGTTGTCCTTGGGATTTAGAACAGACACCTAAGTCATTGGTCCCTAATTTTATAGAGGAACTGTATGAGACTGTTGAAGCAATAGAAGACAACGATCCTGAATCTCTAAAAGAAGAGCTTGGGGATTTGATGCTCCATGTTCTGATGCAGTGCAGAATTGGTGAAGAGAATAAAGAGTTTACAGTTCAAGAATCACTGGATGGGATCTCCGATAAACTTATTAGTAGGCATCCGCATATATTCGGTGATGAGACTGCAAAAGATGCAGAAACTGTGCTCATGAATTGGGAGCGGATTAAACAGGTAGAGAAGAAGAAGGTTCGTGACTCTGTTCTCGACGGTACACCACTTACTATGCCTGCTCTTATCGTTTCACATCGAATCCAGGAGAAAGCTGCATCACAAGGGTTTGATTGGGACTCAATCGAACCAATATACGGAAAGATTGTCGAGGAGACCGAAGAGATTAAAGAAGCTATTATTGGTGGTAATCAAGATAAGATCGAAGAGGAGATTGGTGACTTGCTTTTTTCTGTTGTGAATTTAGCAAGAAGGCTTAAAGTAGATTCTGAATCTGCCTTAAGAATAACCATAAACAAGTTTATCAGAAGGTTTAAGTATGTTGAAAAAACCTTTGCAAAAAATGGAAAGATGATGTATGAAGCAACTCTTAAAGAGCTTGACGAAGTTTGGGACGAAGCTAAACGCACAGAAGCATAACGGCTTACTTCAACTCTATTTTATTATTGGAAGTGTGATATTAATTGCCTTCTATATCATCTATACAAATGTTTTGCTTCAAAAAGCAAAGCAGGATTCAGAGTTTATACCTCGTAGCTTCGCTAAATATGTAGTGTTTATTGAGTCACAGATAACAGAAGCAGAAAGCAACTCAAAACTAATTTCAGAGCTTTTCGCTACCTATATCAATTCTCTGACAAAAGACAATTATGATGAGCTTCTTGTTAGTTATATCAGAGATGAATTTGTTTCAAATATTAAGATGCCTGTTGTGATAACTGATGCTCAAAAAGAGCCGTTGTATTGGCGTAACTTGAGTGTACCTGAAACTGTTCAATTCAAAGACTTAAATGATGATTTTCAGTCTACTATAGAGTCCCTAATGGCAAAAATGGAGATAATACCCCTATCATATGATGAGAAGCCTGTTGGGTATGTGTATTTTAGGACACAGTCTACTTTCCAGGACTTTGTCCAACAAGTAGACTATCCAATTATTGTGACAGATGAGACTAGAAAACCACGCTTCTGGCGAAACATGGGAATACTAGAAAATACCTCTTATGATAATCTAAATGATGCACATCGTGAGTTCATTACAGAGCGGATGAATAAGATGGTAGAATTTCCTTTAGAGACAGATGCTAAGAGGGTTGGATTTGTTTATTTTGAAGAATCAGAATCGTTAAAAAAGATACGCTCATTAGTATATATAGAAATCCTCTTAATTGTCCTCTTTATCGCTTTTGGTAGCTATGGTTTCCTGATGATAAAAAACTCTGAGAAGAATACACTTTGGGTTGGTCTAGCAAAGGAAACTGCCCATCAGTTTGGTACCCCTATAACATCGCTTCAGGGGTGGACAGAATACCTGAAGATGTACTTTGAAGATTCTCCACAAAAAGAAGAGATCAACTCGATGCTTGAGCATATTACAGAGGATGTTGGGCACTTACAAAAGATTGCATCCCGCTTTGGAAAGGTTGGATCGTCAATAACTCTGAAATCTGCAAATATCTGTAATGTGATAAAAGAGACGGTAGATTACTTCGAATCACGACTTCCACATTTCAGTTCAAAAATTGAGATTAAATTTGAATGTGTTGATGTAGAGATGAAAGCTCTTATGGATAGAGAGCTCTTCCAATGGACTTTAGAGAATCTCATCAAGAACAGTATTGATGCCATGACTGAGAAAGGTGGGTATATAATAATCTCTATAAAGAGACAGAAAGGTTCGATATATGTCCACTTAATTGACCAGGGAAAGGGAATTCCTCGAGGTATGGTTAAGAAAATCTTTGAACCTGGTTTTACAACTAAGACTAGAGGATGGGGACTGGGATTAAGCCTTGTGAAGAGAATTATTGAAGAGTTCCATAAAGGAACTATTAGAGTGGCAGAGACATCAAGTAATGGAACCATAATTGAGATTATTTTAAAGGAGCACCATTGATGAAAGTGTTATCTCCCAAACAGATGTATCATTTAGATACGAAAACGATGGAAGAGTTTGGAATACCTTCTAGAGTTTTAATGGAAAATGCAGGCAAGGGATGTGCTGACTATATAAATAAAGAGTTACTGGCATCAGCAAACTCCGAAATCTCTGTCTTTTGTGGATCCGGGAACAATGGGGGAGATGGATCTGTTATTGCTAGATGGCTGAGTGAGTATAACCATATAGTTACAGTATTCCTTTTAGGGAATGAGAACAAGTTCAGCTCTGAAACAAGAGCTAATTACGACCTATTACTCAAGCTTAATATCCCTATTATCGTTATAGAAGATGTAGAAGCATGGAAGGCTCAACGGCTACCATTTATCAAAAGCCAGATTGTAATCGATGCTATTTTTGGTATTGGCTTCAGGGGAAAGATTGAAGGATACTATTCATCTATTATCAAAAGTATAAACAATAGTAAAAAGCTCATTATTAGTATTGATATCCCAAGTGGTTTAGATGTTGAAACAGGCATGTCTGAACTATGTGTGAAAGCAGATCATACACTAACGCTTGCAGCATTGAAATATGGACATCTTATTGGTAGAGGTAGAGAGTATTGTGGTAAAACAACAGTTATTCCAATTGGGATACCGGCACACTATTTTGCTGAAGTTGGTATATCAGAGCATATTGACAGTGAGTGTCACAAATTGCCTGAAAGGTCTAAGTTTTCCCATAAGGGTGATTATGGACGAGTTGCAATAATCGCAGGATCCAAAGGGTTTACCGGAGCTGCTGTAATGGCTTCAAAGGCAGCACTTCGGAGTGGGGCTGGTCTAATCACACTCTTTCACCCAAAGTCTCTTAGTAATATATTTGAAATCCAATTAACAGAAGTTATGACTTCTGAAATCCAAGAGATTGAGGGTAAGCCTGATACAGCTGATCTCTTAAACCGTTTGGAGAAGTACGATATTGTTCTTTTGGGACCAGGTATTGGCGTTTCAGAATACTCAAAGGCAATTTTAGAGGAGATCTTAGTAAAGTATCAAGGGAAATTGGTGATTGATGCAGATGGGCTAAACATTCTATCAAACAATAGACATCTCTTAAACCAATTAGCATATCGAGATATCCTTCTCACTCCTCATATAGGAGAATTTAGTAGACTATGTGAAAAGAGTATTACGGCAATTCAGGCTGATACTATTAAGGCTTTGAAGGAATTCATTGGTAAGTATCGGACTAAGGTGTTATTAAAGAGTTCAACAACTATTTATGCTGATGAATCTGCGCTTCAATTTAGTACTGCTGGTAATGATGGTCTTTCAACTGGTGGTTCAGGTGATGTTTTAGCAGGCATAATTGCTTCGTTTATAGGGCAGGGCTTGTTGACTAGGGATGCATCAATTTCAGCTTCATATCTTCTGGGTAAAACTGCTGAGAAGTTAGCTGAGACCAAGGGAACTCCATCGATAACTCCAACTGATATCATAGCTAACTTGTTCTAGATAAGACCTCTTAAGTTAACTCAATTCCCATATTTGCTAACAGAGATACTGCATCAGGTAGGGAGAATTTAGCTCCCTTTATCTGATTCGTGAGAGGATTGATAATGTAGCCGTGACATCGTCTTCATTCAGTGAGCTAAAGGTTTGAAATGAGAACTCTTGTGGACTGTTCATTTACTAATGCCTACTCTTTAATGAGATTACCATCAACATCCCGCATTGCTCCTGTTGCAATGAGTATTATATCGACAACATACCAGATACCAAACCCACCGGCAGTCAATAGCATTAGTAAACCTGTTCCGAACTTACCAACATAAAATCTATGTACACCGAAAGTTCCTAAGAAAATGCACAGTAAAAGTGTAGCCAACCAGTTATATCGGCTTTTATAATCTTCAGACATATTGTCCTCCTCTTAACTATAAACAATCTATTAAAGCAGGACTCGGTTGTCAATTATCAAATGCTAGTAGTTGAACTCAATCTTATCTGCTGATTTGCTTGCTCACAAAATTGGGAATCGGGTGTGGAATTAGAAATTATCTTACCTATGGTCATAGACCTCAGCAATGTTGATGATTGCTTACTACATATACATCGTATTTATTGGGGGTATTCTGGGAAATGATGCTTTAGCTTCATCGTATTAGTCTTTATTGGAGTGGGGAACATTTCAAATGAAGGAATTGCACTGCAATGAGCGTATGCGAGGGTGGGGCGAGGACATTAGGAATCATTAACAATGGTGGGTTATAGTGAAGCCTCATAACATTGCGTTATAAGCAAGAATATACCCTGACAGATTATGAAAAAGTATGCGTCTTGTATGCGTCGAATTTGTCAAATTAGAGCTTTATAAAACAAAAGACTTGACCTCAATGCTCAATAGATAATTAATTGCTAAACATCAAAGGAGGATGATTATGAAAAAGTATGTACCGTTATTATTAATCTGTCTTTTCTCAACTTTATTATTTTCCGCAAAGACTACAGGTAATTCAACAATTGATTCCTTTTTCTCAAACATTGAGAAGACGGATAAAAAGCTCTCAGAAGTCAATAATAAGCTTGCTCGAATTCAAAATTATCTAATTTTAGCATTCACAAATCCTGAACAATTAATTGCTCAAACTGCAGGACAAGATATTACAACTGCAATGGCTACTGTTTCAAATTTAGATGAAATTGCAGGTGAAGTCGTTATTAAAGTGAATCCAAACACTTTGCAGGTTCTTTTAGATGCACCAGATTTCGATTTCATGGGAAATACCAGACAAATGGTCACCGACTTAACAACTATAGCAAGTGATATAAAAGATATTAGTAAGTCGGTACAAGACATCGCTAAAGATGCTGGTAAAATACCTACTGAGGCTAAAAATTTGAGCCCAATGAAAATTCCTGCAGTGCTAAAGAATGTAAAAAATGCAGTTAAGCAAATTGAAAACATGACTAAGTCTGTTGCTGAACTTGCTGAGTTAGTTCCTACAACTATTCAAATTGCAACAGCAATTGTTTCAAATCAAGAAACTGAAATCACAATGAAAACAGCTACAAAAATGGAAGATGCTTCAAAATCTAAGAAAAAAGGTAAATCTACAGGTAATGGTAGCTCAACTGGTAAGGGTGCCTTTTGGATAGTTACAGCAATGGTAGCTTTGTACGTTGCTATTGTTATTGGGTTATCTTCACTCTGATAGTCTTTAACATATTTAGTGATGTTTGCTATGCAGACATCACTCTTTTTATTCCTAATTTCTAATGATCATTATCGATCTCACAGAACAGTACGTAAGGGCTACATTCACAGCTCTTGATTTACTTGCATCCACGCGAGAGACCTTTATCTAATAATTAAGATAGTGCAGTTAGATTATCAGGAAAATATTTGCCTAAATTTTGGTTATTATGAATAGTTAAGAAAATAATGCTTTACATATAAAAAGCGATATGCATTCTTTGTTAATAGAAAATAAGGAGGATAGTATGGCTTCAGGAAAATTCGAATTTCAAGGAAATGGATTGAGCTTCTGGTGGCTCTCAATCTGGACTACAGCGTTAACAATAATTACTTTTGGTCTGTACTGGCCATGGGCTTATGTACAACAGCTGAAGTGGGTGTATTCTAATGTCTACATTGATGGGAAACAATTGATGTTTAAGGGATCAGGTGCCGGTTTCTTCGGCAATTACTTGTTAATACTAATACTCACATTTATCACATTTGGGATCTATTCACCTTGGGGTGCATGCAGAATTATGCGCTGGACATGGGGTAATACTTACTTCGCCGGTGAAGGTGATGTAGAAAAATTCTAAGACTGATAATTAATTGATTTAATAATGGGTGGCTTTTGCCACCCATTATTGTATATAAAAGATACTCAAGTAAATGAGTTTAGTGTTTTAAGAATTAATAAGCGATACTGATATTCAGCATTGGAGTCTGATAATCATACATTGAAACACTGGTTTTCAGATTATGCTGACGGATTATTAAGAGATCAATACAACTTGCAAGACGATTAACTATCAATAAACCTGCTGCTAAACTGGCATAATCATCGTAATCTAATGACTTCTTGCGATAAGTAGTATACTTTGACCTTCTGTCAGTAGCTGACCACTGCCAAGCCATATCATCTTGATACATATTCTCGTCAATGTAGTCTTGTCTGGCTACACTATCTGTTTGATATCTGGCATTTGCAGTAGCTACAACCATTGCATTGTAACCTCGAGCATCAAATCCACTATGATTATACTTACCAATATCAGTTAAGTATTGTGTATCATGAGTCATGTTAGGTATGCCGGCAAATCTAACAGCATAGTTAAAGGCTTTATCTGTTAACAAGTCGGACTCTTCTGAATAATAGAAGAATCCTGTCCAAAGAGCAACATCAGCAATAATCTTAGCATAGCCTCTATTATAACCTTGTGATACTTCACCCCAGCCCGGTAAGATAATTGATTTTATAACAGGTGGTACTTTTGCAATTATACCTGCATTTAATCCACTTAGAGTAATAGTAATAAGGGCAATTATCAGTACGAGTTTTTTAGAACCTGTGAGTATAAACAATGTTAACTCCATTTTTCACATAGTCCGGCTGGATGTTAAAGTTATTCAGTTTAGAGAGACCATCTTTATGAGGACGAGTTGCAATAACAGTTTGAATGACACTTACGAGATGATTTATTACAAGTCCACTTATTGCTAAGTTTTTGTATACACCATAGCTTTGCTTCTTCTTTCTAATATCTCTGTATTTCATCCAATCTGTTCTATTTCCCCAATCCCAACTTTCAGAACCATGGAAGGTATGTTCATTAACATAATCCTCATAACCTTGGGGATCATTGTTGTAGATTAGATAGTAATTTCTAGCGCTTAGAATTCGTGATTCATTATATATCTCACTTGATGAATAGTTGTGCATAGCCTGATACAACTCACTTTCACTCCCGGTAGAAACTCCAGTGTTAGCATAAGCAAATTGCTTATAGTTTTTCTCTTGCCAATCAACTTCATTTGAAAGCCTGAAAATAGATAGTACTAGTGCAAGTTCTGTAGCAAGAAATACACTGCTTGTTGTCTTCTGGCCAATGTACATTTGACCTGCACCCGGAACGACTGCAGACATCAGAACCGCTTTTGCTCTAGAGTATTCCTGAGCATATCCAATTACAATAAATGTAATTATGATTAGCGTCAGAATTGCTTTCTTCATAATTTAGAACCTCTTTGTAAGGTAAACGAATGGAGTCAGCTGACTGTTACGCTGGGTTACACAATAGTTAAGTTTAATATCGTTTGCAACTAAGTTTTCAGTGTTATGTTTTATGGTTAATCTAACAGCATCTGCAGCACTTAACATATGATTCAGGATGATACCAAAACCGACTAATGAAGCCTTATCATACTCATCTTCTGCATCAGCTCGCATTTGGATGAATTCTGATCTGAGCTTTGAATATCTCTCATCTGATGGCCATGTATCGTCGCCATTCATAACTTCGTTTCCGGTCCAATGATAATCAGCAGCTTCTCCATCACCTAAGAATTCAGGTGTTACTTCTTCCCCTGCGGCATTCATGGCATAAGTTTCATACCAGTCATTCCAACCGAAAACATACTTATCGTACTTAGCAATATCTTCATAGAAATGTTGTGTATTGTCATCATCCAATCTCCAGAAAGTATCATCATATACATCATGTAGATACTTGTCTTTCAATATTGGTTCTATATCATGTTGCTGGTCCCTATTGTAATTCTGGTCTGCATATTTTTCATAGTCATCAGTAGCTTTATCACCTTCACTTCTGAAATAGATATATCCAGCCCAGAGACCAATTTCTAAAACAGGCCAAATGTAAGAAGTTACTGAACGGCTATCAGCATAAAAGTTACCTGCACCCGGGATTAACATCGACATTGCCATTGCTAATCTTGCATCTTTCCTACTGGTATTGATTTTTATTACATCACCTTGCATCAAAATGTCTACTTCAGAAGGTCCTTCAGTGTTAGGAGTAAAATCATACTCCTGAGCTAATGCAATAAGTGTTATGCTTAGTGCTAATATTAGTGTAACCCATTTTTTCATAAATATTTCCTCACTTCTCTATTGCAAATTTTATCTTCTTTGTACTTTTACCATCTTTCAGGATACAGA
>JAVCCX010000135.1 GCA_030765245.1 Candidatus Zophobacter franzmannii
CTACTACCGAAACATTTGATGTTTCTATAACCATTGGTGCTGGATTCGGCGATACTCAACAAGTAATGGAACTTGCTTCCGGAATGACTGAACAAGTCACCTTTGCAAGCTTCACGCCGGTTGTGAATAATACTTATGATGTAACGGTAATGACCGTTCTTGGAACTGATGTAAATGCTGTAAATGACCAACTTGACAGTGCACTCATTTGTTTGGATTTGGATGTTCAGGTTTATGCAGATGTAGCCTATGATGCTACTGCATTACTTTCCGGTCCTGTGACCTTCAGTTTGCAGACCCCCGGTACAATCACAGACCTGACTGAACTCAATCCTTGGGCTGGTGGTTACCTTGCCGGTGCTGATTGGATGGCTAATGGTTGGCATGGTGTCGATAGTGCCTTTAACATATGGGAAATTGACCCAGTAACTGGAGCAGGCACAGTAGGAGCATTAACAGGTGAATTCAACGGTGTTGCCTACGATGAAGTAAACGATATCTGGTATGGTGCAACAAGTACTGAGCTTTATACCTTTGATATTGTCACCGGTACATCAACCTTAATCGGTACTTATGGTGCCGGCTGGGCTGGACTGATGATTGGTATTGCTTATGACAGTGTTATTGATGTATTGTATGGCGTCGATTTAGTTACAGATGTTCTCTACACCATAGATACAACTACAGGTGCTGCCACGGAAGTTGGTGCTCTTGGTATTGATCGTAATTATGCTCAGGATATGGCAATAGACCGTGCAACAGGAAACATCTATCTTGCCGGTTACACTTCAACCGGTTCTCTGTATTGGATAAATTCAGAGTTCGGTAGTGCTTGGAAAATAGGTGATTTCCAGGGTGGCTATGAAATGACAGGCTTTGCCATTCCGTTCGCCAGTATAACTTCTCTTGATCCTCCAGTAGTAGCCTTGAGTGACGCAGGGGAACTCTCCTGGGGTGCTGTTCCTGAAGCTACTACCTATCAAATATGGGCAGCTGAAGAGCCTAACGGTACCTTCCAAATGGTAAATGTAACAACTAATTTGACATGGACTGATATTAACTTCGGTGATCCAAGATGGTTCTATTATGTTGTAGCAACAACCGATGCAGTCCGTTCTGCCAATCGTGTTGCCAATCGTGTTGACATGACTGACAACGGTAATGTCTTCAGAACCTTGCAGCGAGCTAGCATTGCTAATCCTGCAACTGCCGATAAGTTCGAACGTCGTCATAAATAAATGATATAAATACCGGAATCGCCCTAGGGAGCGGTTCCGGTTCAGAGATTGACTCTCATAGATAATCTCCCTAACTACCAAACAAATGGCGGCCTCCCGGTCGCCGTTTTTTTATATACAACAAGATAACCTTTTAGGGCATCATGGTGAGTAATGCTATCGGCTGATCGAAGAGATGCAAGCGTTGCTTGCAAAGCAAGTGAGGGCACTCGCTTTACGATGCTTGCCAGCAACTCAAAGAGTTGCAGTACGTAATGCAAGCGTCCACGCTTGCTTGCAGCTCTCAGAGCTGTCCAATTGGTAATTGCGAGCCTGCGGTTTGAACAGAAAGAGAAAGAGGTGCAAGCGTTGCTTGCAAAGCAAGTGAGGGCACTCGCTTTACGATGTTGCACAGCAACTCAAAGAGTTGCAGTACGTAATGCGAGCGTCCACGCTTGCTTGCAGCTCTCGGAGCTGTCCAATTGGTATTCTTATCGACATACAATGTCGATGTACAACGACTTTGCAAGTCGTTCAGTGGTACCTCTTCAGCGAAGGTTGAACAGTTGCACTACACTTGCATAAATATATCTTGACCTGTGTGAAATAGTTTATAATAAAGGGTCAATTTACCTGAGGAAATACATGAATAACAAAAAAAGCTTTTTCTTTTCAACTGCGATTCAAATGGAGCTCTATATTGCACTATTAGTAATGACTCCATTCCTAATGCTTCAGAACTATTTACAGGCCGCCATAGGTAGCATTTCTCGTGCTGGTTTTGATGTCTCGGGACACTTCATACCTTATGTTGTTGTGTTTGGCTCTGTTTTCATTCTTACTATCCTTTTTCTATCATGGAAAAAGCTTGATTTGTGGAGAGTCATAGGGCTGTTTGTCGTTATTGTAATGGTCTATATTGGGCAAAAGTCTTCTGACTATTACTTTAATCATAAATTCTATGAACTGCAGTTTAATTGGCACTATTATGCCTACGGTCTGTTTGCATTTATTGCCTATAGACATCTGAAAAGGAAAGAGTTAGAAGACTATCAAATTATTGGTAGAACATTTGTAATGGCTCTTGGAGCTTCAACATTTGACGAAGCCGTTCAAGTATATATCTCAAGTAGGATTTTTGACATCTCTGATATTGGAAAAGATGGCTGGGGTATAGTTATGGGTTTAGTAATAATGTTCTTTATTGTTAATCATGGTGAGATTGTGAAAGATGGTTGGAAAGTGAGACAAAAGAAGATAGCTGATTACTTTAAGAGTCCTTTAAGTCTCTTAGTATTGCAAGCAGTGTTTGTTTATCTTCTCCTCTTTAACAGCTCTCTATTCAGTGATAAAATGTACTGGAAAGATGTGATGGGACTTACTATAGGAGGTTTCATTGTCTTCTTTCTTATTCTACACCTAACTCGCAATAAATTAGTGAAGCAGATCGTGTTGATCATATTGGGGCTGGCATTACTTACTCAAGGTTTCTTCTATTTGAAGTACAAGGATGAGTACTTAGTTAAGACAGCTAAAGGTCTAACTATTTATAAGGGCATCCCAATCCCATTTTATGATGTAATGATTTTCCAGAATGGTAGTTTTAGAGCTGTAGATAAAAAGACCTATTTTAATGCCAGGGATTTGAATACGATATTCTTAAAGAAACCGGAGATACTCATAGTAACAAAGGGCTTTAACGGTGATGGTGCTAAAGGGTTTATAGAGGTGTATAAAGAGTGGGACTTTGTCTTTAACGAGCACACAGAAACTAATTTGCAGATCTTTACTTTGCCAAATGAAAAGGCAAGGACCCTGTTCAATCGTCTAAAGAAGGAGGGAAAGAATGTTTTGCTCATTATCCACAGTTCCTAGTAAGAAAACCACTAAATTCAAAGCTGATGCATTTGACTATGTAGTTCCAATAGCTATCTTTGGTGTTTGGACTGTTCTAATCATATTTGGTATTCTAACAATGCTTCAGCCTAAATGGCTTGCAGATGTTGGTGATAAAGGAAGGACAGAAGAAGCTCTTTCTCTCAAAGGACAGGCTGACAATGTCTTAAGGGCAAGACAATTTGCTAAGAGTATCAAACTATACGAAAATGTATTGAGAATTGACCCAGAGCAAAAAGATGCTATCGGAAATATAGCCTTAGCATATCGGGAGTTGGGGAACTATAAAAAAGCATTAAAACTCTTTAATGGGCTAATAAGGAAATATCCTGAACAGGCTCATCTAAACTATATCAATGTTGCTGAACTGTATTTAAAAACAGATGATAAAGTAATGGCAGCAGAATACTATAAAAAAGCAGCAGAAGTTTCCCCGGAACCTGACTATGCCTGCTTCAGAGCAGCTCAGTTCTTGATAGACTTAGAACTATACGAAGAAGCGTTGGTATTAATTAATAAAGGTGTTAATTTCAGAACAAGCATTCGTGAACGATATCATGGGAGTTTAGAAAGAGACCATTATGTAGTTAGAAGCAAGGATGGGATGCAGGAAATTGTCGAAGATCTGTTACTAATTCCTACTGATAAAATAAATATAACTCAATATGATTCTGTGTTCTTTGAGAATAGCCTAAAGAAAGATAAGGATTTATCAAGGGCATATTACTATTACGGACTAAGTCAGATAGGTTTAAACAATGATGAAGAAGCTGAAAGATATTTCGAAAGTGCACTTATGATTAATCCAAAATTTCCAGAAGTAAGTGAAAAACTTAATCAAATTAGATCCAAACAAATAAAGTAATCCCAAGTTAACAGGCAACCATTGCATAATTTGTAAGATTCTTGATATTAAATTCCAAGAAATTGTTTAGTTGTACAAAATAATTATTCAACATCTTGGAAAATTGTTGTTAACTTGTTATTTTACGGTAAGTAAGAAAATATTAGCACTACTTCTGACATACTTAAATAGTCCTTTAATTCGTTGGTAAATAATGATATCAAGAATACATTAGAATAGTTGGCGTAACAAAAAAAGAGCTAATAATAGAAAAAATATTTGACACAATTAGGATTGTTCGACAATATGGTAATGTGGGAATGTGTTTAATGGATGTTTTTGGTAAGTTTTAAAATAACTTAGGAGGAATTATGAAGAAAGTTATAATACCGCTGATACTATTATTAGCTGTAGCTTTTCTTATGGCAGTTGAATCAGATCCGAGTGAAACAGTAGGTTATGTAAAATATGACCTTCTTGCTGGAAGAAACTTTATTGCTCTACCAATGCAAAC
>JAVCCX010000174.1 GCA_030765245.1 Candidatus Zophobacter franzmannii
ATAAGTTTTACACATATAAGATAAAAAAGTTCCTTGTGGAGATTGCACTTGGATTGATGCCAAACACCACTTGGACAGGTGAATACGAAGCAAATGGTGGATATATAATTGTTAAACCAGATGGTGAATTAGAGTGCTACCACATTTATTATAGAAATGACTTTGAAGATTATTTAATTAATAACACAAAACTTGAAACAGCTAGTACATCAAGGCATGATTTTGGGACAGTTTATCAAGATGGTCCAGAGTATTTTTTAAAACTAAATTTACAGATTAGGTTTACAAAGTAGTTAACCTAAAGCATAAACATTCAATCTTTTAAATCTGAGTAAATATGGGTCGAATGACCCATGGAAGTCCGTTTTCATTTCCTCCTTCGCTAAAGCAATGGCGGCACAGGCTGACACATTCCCTTTTCGCTTAAATATTCAGCCCATATAGGGCTGTGATTTTTGTGGTCATTAACCCCACGCTTGCACATGGGGCTACTCACATTCAGCCCATTCAGGGCTGGTGATTGATGTAATGCTGGGAAGTGAGCTTTAGCTTCACCTATTGTTCGCTATAAAATCATGAGATGGTTTTAAGAAACTCAAAGAGATCAAGACAAGTTCATTGATTGATTTTCTCGTTGCCCTATATGGGCAAAATGTGAGTAGCCATGTGGTCGAATGACCCATGGTAATGAACCCAAAAGATTCCAACCCTATATGGGTTGAACTTATTCAGAGGGAGTTTCTCGCGTAGCAGAGACTTCCTTGTTATTTGCTCCGAGGAAGTCCGTTTTCATTTCATTCCCTCCTTCGCTAAAGCTATGGATCGACAGGCTGAAAACTCCCTTTTCACAAGATTATTGAACAATTCATCCATAGGGGAAAAACCAAAAACTGCTCCTTTTGTTTTGACTAGACTACTACGCCCCGCTTAATATCGCTGGAATTTCGCTAGACCCACCCTAGAGCCTCCCTAGTCCCTCCCTGGCAACAGCCAAAGTTATCCACAATTTGTGCATAACTTTTTCTAGGGATAAAATAACTATTTCAAGCAGGGCGCAGTGGACGCACAATTGGATCATGCTGAAATGAAGAATACTTGACGCTATTCCCAATTCTAAAAAAAGCTAACTTATTGAAATAAAACATGAAAAAGAGGATTTAATGGCAGAAAATAAAGTCATCTATTCGATGTCACGAGTTGGCAAGGTCGTTGATGGTAAGAAACAGATTCTGAAAGATATCTATCTTGGCTATTATTATGGTGCTAAGATTGGTGTCGTTGGTCTTAACGGCTCCGGTAAGAGTACTTTACTAAAGATTATGGCTGGACTTGACCAGGATTACATTGGTGAAGTTGCCATGGCTAAGGGTTATACTATCGGTTATTTGGAACAGGATCCACAACTTGACCCTGAGAAAACCGTACTTGATATTGTTCAAGAAGGTGCAGCTTCAACAGTCGCTCTTCTTACAAGATTCGATGAGATAAATCTTCAATTTGCTGAACCTATGAGTGATGATGCGATGGATAAATTGCTTGATGAGCAGGGTAAACTTCAGGACAAATTAGATGCCTGTAATGCCTGGGATTTGGATAGTCGTCTTGACCAGGCAATGGAAGCATTGAGATGCCCTCCTTCTGACTTGAAAATAGGTGTAGTCTCCGGTGGTGAGAAGCGTCGTGTTGCCTTATGCAAACTTCTTCTACAAGAACCGGACATCTTACTTCTCGATGAGCCTACAAACCATCTCGATGCTGAGACTATTCTTTGGCTTGAGCATCACCTTCTTAAGTATAAAGGCACTGTTATAGCTATCACCCATGATAGATACTTCCTTGATAATGTTGCCGGATGGATTTTAGAGTTAGACCGTGGAGAGGGGATTCCTTATGAAGGAAACTACTCATCCTGGTTGGAGCAGAAGCAGAAGCGTCTTGCTCTGGAAGCTCGTGGAGAGACCAAGCGTCAGAAGGCACTTGCTGAAGAGCTCGAATGGATTCGCAGTAGCCCCAAAGCACGCCAGGCAAAGAGCAAGGCTAGAATTGCCAACTATGAGAAGATGGCTTCCGGTGAATACAAGACTGAGAATACTACTGATCAGTTATTCATACCTCATGGACCAAAACTTGGTAAAAATGTTATCAAAGCAGAGGCTGTTGCAAAAGGATTCGAAGAGAAACTCCTTTATGATAATTTAGAATTCAATCTACCTGCCGGTGGTATTATTGGTGTTATCGGTGCTAATGGTGCCGGTAAAACTACTTTATTTAACATGATAACAGGTAAGATTCAACCTGATAGTGGTAATTTCACTATTGGTGAGACTGTTAAGCTTTCTTATGTTGATCAGGAACGCTTACTTGAATCTAACAAGACCATCCTTGATCTCATTGGAGATGGAAGAGATATGATGACCATTGGTGAGCGTGAGATAAATGTTAGAGAATATATCAGTAAGTTCAACTTTGGTAGCAAAGAGCATACCAAGCCTTTCAATGTTCTCAGTGGTGGAGAAAAGAACAGAGCCTATCTTGCAATGACATTGCAAGTTGGTGGTAATGTACTACTTCTCGATGAACCGACAAATGACCTTGATGTTTACACTATCCGTGCTTTAGAAGATGCAATAATGAACTTCGCAGGTTGTGCTGTTGTAATTAGCCATGATAGATACTTCCTTGATAGAATCTGTACACATATCCTCGCCTTTGAAGGTGAAAGTACTGTGAAATGGTTTGAAGGAAACTTCAGTGATTATGAAGATAATAAACTGATGAGACTCGGTGAAAAAGCCTTGATTCCTAAGAGAATCACTTATAGGAAACTAACTAGAGTATAGTTTAGATTACATAGATAAAGCCCTTCCTCGGTTGAGGAAGGGCTTTATCTATAGATATCTTCAGCCCCGTAAGGGCTGGTTTAATCATTATTCCCACCCCACACGGCAAGCGTGTGGGGTTATTTAAACTTTAGCTCCTTCAGAGCTTTTACAGACTAAACAAGATTGCAGTTTTTAACATCTAAAAAATAAAAATACTCAACCCCAATTTCCAAGGCTGAAGGTACAAACTGGACATAGGTTAAGAGTTACAGTTCATCAAATGGATTTGTTTTAGGATTAAGTAGTTCTTCTGTAGCCTTAGAAGGCCCCTCTTTCTGGATAAACATACATCTTGCATTCTCTTTGAATCCGCATTTAGCATAGAAACCCTTATTTCCCTCAGTATATGAGAGATAAAAGTATGTACCTTCAAACTCCTCTAGTATCAAATTCAGCATAGCTTTGGCAATGCCCTTCTTCTGATACTTTGGACGAACAACTACATCAAAAATATTGGTGTAATAATACTTATCGGATATTGCTCTGGCAAAACCAACTAATTGTTTACCATCCCAAGCTGTGACATAGTATGAATTCTCAAATGCCTGAACAATATCAAGTTTAGATTTCTTCCATCCTACACTCTTAAACACATCAATAAGACTCTCTGCTTTAACCGGATTATTAATAGAATAGGTAATGTTCATTGTAATTCCTTAGTTTAAGAACTTTAGATACCGACTATGTTGATGATTGCCAATATGTCAACAATTTAAGAAAGTTGACTTAGGAAACTATAATTACAATATTTGAATAGTAAAAGAGGATAAAGGGATATAATTGGAAAATAATTGTTCAGAGCATTGTTTGATAAAGCGAGGTATGATGAACACAGAGACAGAGCGTTCAATTTGTTCTTATCGACATACAATGTCGATGTACAACGACTTTACAAGTCGTTCAGGGGCTCCCTATTCAATCCTCTGATGTGAACCGACGAGTAAAGGTAGGAGCTCGCTTTCATGAAGTGAAAGCAACTAGTTCATTCAAAGGTAGGAGCTCGCAAGCCGAAGGCGAGCAACTATTCTTACATTTTA
>JAVCCX010000086.1 GCA_030765245.1 Candidatus Zophobacter franzmannii
GGATATTAATTGATGGCCCATTCCCGGCAGACACCTTCTTCGCACACCATCTTGATAAATATGACTTAGTTATCTCTCCCTTCCATGATCAAGGATTAATCCCCTTTAAGATGTTGTCCAAAAGTGAAGGGGTGAATGTAACCTTAGGTCTCCCCTACTATCGAACTTCAGTTGATCATGGTACAGCTTTTGATATTGCCGGACAAGATGTTGCTGATTCAAGGAGCATGCAATCCGCTATAAAATGGCTTGAGGCTAGACTTAGCTCTTATCAAGAGGATTCCAGAGCTTACCGTGTGTTTGCTGAATACTACGATGATTATATGGCTCATGTTAATTACAACCTCTGGACAGAGTTAGTCCTCAGAGAGTTTAAAAATCTCAGTGGTAATAATCCGACAAACATCCTGGAAATAGCTTGTGGGACCGCGACAATTGGTTGTAACTTAGTAAAGAAAGGGTTCAAAGTAAGTGCAAGTGATAATTCTGCTGAGATGTTGCAAATTGGCAGTCAGAAGAAAAACTGCCCTCAACTTTATCTTGCTGATATGCTTGATCCGATTGAGACAAAACACGACCTAATACTCTGCCTTTTCGATAGTATAAACTACCTTACTTCCATAGAGAATGTAAACACTATGCTCAAGAATGTGAGGAAAGCATTAACAGCTAATGGTATATTCGTATTCGATATCTCGACTTATACCAATAGTAAGGATAACTTTACGGACTTTATCAATCTTGAAAAGAGTGATGAATTCGTTATTGTTCATGAAGCTGACTTTGATTCACGGAACATGTTGCAAAGATCAAACCTAACTCTGATGAAGAAGGATATGTTTGGCTATAAACTATATGAAGAAAATCACTTACAGAAAATATACTCTCTTGAAGAAATTCAAAATGCCCTTACAAGTAGTGGATTAAAAGTAACCGGATTGTTTTCGCCCCACTCGGAAGATAATCTAAAGGACTTGGATATTGAGGTAATGGAAGCTAATTTTGAAAGAGTTTTCTATTTTGTAACTAAGAAATGAACCAACTATATCTAAACGAGATAGAAAGATTTGGTCTTGAGAAGTTAATCGCAGGAGCAGATGAAGCCGGAAGAGGTCCTTTAGCAGGGCCGGTTGTAACGGCAGCAGTAATCCTTGATAGGACTTTCATAATTGAAGGAGTCAATGACTCCAAGAAACTGAGTGAGTCTAAACGCGAGTCTCTCTTTGCTAACATTATAGAATCTGCCATATCTTATTCTATTGAGATTGTAGGCCCTGCTGAGATAGACAGAATTAACATTCTCCAAGCATCATTAGAAGGTATGTCTAAGAGTATAAATAATCTCAATGTGACCCCTGAATATTGTCTGATAGATGGGAATAAATTACCTAAAAGCTTACTTCTACCCTCAGAAGCTGTCATTAAAGGTGATGGAATTTATGCTTGTATTGCTACTGCTTCAATCCTAGCAAAGGTAACCAGGGACAGGATTATGATTGAGTTAGACGGTAAGTATCCACAATACGGGTTTAAACGCAATAAGGGATATCCAACTAAAGAGCATCTACAAGCAATAAAGAAATATGGGATTACAAAGCATCATCGCCTGACATTTGGTCCATGCGTACAGCAAACTCTATCGTTCTTTTAAGATTTCCTCGGACAGGTCTCGCAGATACTTTCTGCTATCATTCAACTTATAGACTCTTTTAGAGTAGTCTTGTATAGTCATTTCTATATCAAGAGCATCTATCTTTATGAAGTGCTTGGAATCATACTTTGCGAATCCACCAACACAAAAGATTTGTGTATATGGATTAGCTAGTTTGATGAGTAAAAGTCTTCTATATATCTCCAAATCTTCAAGCTTATCCTTATGAATGAATATCAAAGAATCTTGAGTAAGGTAGTTGTATATGTCATCCATAGATGCCGCATTAATGATAGACCACTGTGGATCTGATGCTTTAAATTCATAACCTAAAAATAGTAAATGTGCCATATTAGTCCCTAAATATACTTCCTGTGATGAATTCTTTTAAGATTGAGTTAGCAGGTACTAAATCATCCGGGATGTCTTTTACAAAACTTAATAGTACCAATAGTCTTTGTGCTTCGGAGTAAACGGTTGATTGGATTGGAACCTTCTTCAATTCTTTCACAGCATATTGTTTTAACACTGCAAGCTCATATGTTAGACTACTATTGAACATAAAGTCAGCATTTTCCTGATGTGGGAATATGTTCTTATCTTCCCCATCTCTAACATCTTCCCATCTTCCAAGTGTATCTTCTGCTGAATAGCTTCTATAAAGCATGTCTCGAACTAATCTTCTTAGCTTTCTGCAATCTGTTGTTGGAATTCTATTATGATCATCAATATTCAACTGATTTAAGGCACTAATGTAGATTTTAACCTTAGTCTCATCCGGGATTGACTCCGTTAGCTTATCGTTAATGCCATGGATACCTTCCATAACTACGAGGTTATCAGCGCCAAGTTTAACTTTCTTGAAGCTGCACTCTGATGTCCCGGTTCCGAAGTTATACTTAGGAAGTTCAATCTCTTCCCCATCAAGTAAGGCTTGAAGGTGCTTGTTGAGTAGTTCCAAATCTAATGCTTCAATGCTTTCAAAATCAAAAGAGCCATCTTCCTTTCTAGGAGTTTTAGTCCTTGGTAAAAAATAGTCATCCATACTAATAACAAAGGGAGAATATCCACATACTCTTAGTTGTACGGATAGCCTTTTTGCAAAGGTTGTTTTACCAGAAGACGATGGACCGGCAATTAAAACGATTCTGGTTTTGGGGTCTTTTGTAATTTTATCAGCAATTAATGCTATCTTCTTCTCATGCAGAGCTTCTTCAACCAAGATAAAAGGAGAGATCTCGTAGTTATCAATCAGTTTGTTTAAATCCCTAATGCTATGAACATCTAAAATGTTTAGCCATTTATCATGTTCTTGATGTGTCTTAAATAGTTTTTTAGGTAAAGTATAGGATTTATCTGAACACTTGTTAAAAATTAAGAGAAAACCATTCCTAATAAACTTAACATCAAAGCTATCTACAGCACGAGTATTATCTGCCAATGGACGCATATAATAATCATAGAAGTCACCACATTTATAAAGAATAATATCTCGAGGTGAGAAATACTCTAAGTTCTTGAGAAAGTCTTTACGATTAAGACCAGTAAACACATCTTCTGCTTCCTTAAGAGTAAGATTACATGATACTATATCCAAGCTACGTGCGACAATACTTGTCATTTCATCTTTTAATACACGAGCATCAACCTCTTTAAATCCACCATCCCTATCAAAGACTTCACAATAGACAGCGTTGCTGACAGAATGCTCTACAAAGAAGGAGCTAGTTGGGAACAGTTTATTGAATGCTTTAGACATTACATAAACTGCGGTATCTTGATATATCCACTTCCCTTCGGGGTGACAATATTTTATGCACTCAATGCTAGTATCTTTGTATATCACCTTTCGTTCATCAACATATCTTGTATTGTTAAGCTTGAAACTTAAGAAACCATTTGTTTCCAATCCTACAATCTGCAGTATCTCATAAATCCTTTTAGGCTCATCGATTGTTAAACTGATTGTCTTCTGTAGGTCAGTATTAATTGTAATCTTTATTTTGTCCTGCATATATCTTCCTTTTTATAATTGTCAAAAGTTCTGTTATTGATTCACCTGTAAATACTATATCCATACACTCTTCGTACAATGCTTGTCTTTCTTTGTAAAGAGCAATTATTTCTTTCTCAGGTCTAATTTGGATCAAGGGTCTATTTGAATCTCTCAAGCGGTGTAATAAAGTATCAAGTTCTGGTTTAAGCCATACTACTAGATTATTACTTTCCTCGAGGAAAGATCTATTAGATTCTCTAAGTATTATGCCACCACCAGTAGCGATGACGCAATTATCCGGGGAATCAAATAGAACCTCACTCTCAATCTTCCTAAACTCATTCCAATCACCTTGTTCATGGTAATTACTAATAGTCCTGTTGCTAATCGTCTCTACCATACTATCTGTGTCCA
>JAVCCX010000283.1 GCA_030765245.1 Candidatus Zophobacter franzmannii
GGATAATTAAACTAAATATATAGTCGTATGAATTTGATTCCATGTGACGCAACTCTGCGACAAAACTACTTTCAGAATTCCAAAAGGCATTAGCTAACTTCTGAGAATCCACTGATTCTTTAATAGTTTTATCTCGCTTTCCCTCTTGGATAATGGACTCAAAGCATTGATTGATCTCTTCGTTAATGCTTTCATTTTTAGACATTTCATCCCTTAACTGAGAGCACTCTCCCCTATGATATCGGAAAGAATCAAACATACTGCAGAAATTGGCATCATCGGAAAAGTCATTTATGAATTGCTCTTTGATGGAAATTAGCTTTTCGATACCGGCTTTATCTGATTGAGTGATGTCTTTGATTTTAGTTAAGATGTTTTCAAAATAGGGGTTGATAATGGAAAAACAAATTTCGTTCTTACTATTGAAGTATGAATAAATTGAGCCTTTGCTGTAATCCGCTTCCTTAGCAATGTCATCAATGGTTGCTGCTTCAAAACCCTTTTCAAAAAAAATCTTTTTGGCAGCTTCAATGATTAAACTCCGTTTAAAATCAAACTCTTTCTGTCGTTTACTTCTGTTCATTACTTTACATCCCCTGAAAATATGTTTACTAAGGAATAACTTAACAGCATCAATTAACTCTGAGTCATTATAATGACCGGCAGTCAATGTGTCAAATTAGAATTGTAATAATTTTAACTTTCTTAACATAAGAAGTTAAGGATCGTGCTTCGAATCGCACCAGGGATGCCAGAATTTTATAAACAAACTCCCCAATAGACCATTTCCCACCCCTTTTGCTCCCTTCATGCCCTATTGTTCCTAATGCTTATATAATTTACTTCAGCGAAAATGAAATAGACTATTTCTTCCTTCAATATATAGGTAACATGACCTTCACATACACAGGTTTCTAATTATGCCACTCAAATGTTTTATAATGTTACTTCTGTCGGAGACAATACTCCAGATCAAGTGCGCGACCTTCAAAGCTTGAACAGTTCACAACAACGACTTAATATGTCGGAAGTGCAGCGTGAAATGAAATGGTTAGAATTAACTAAGTAGAAGCTATAGAACAATAATTATAGCAGGGCACAAGATATTGTGCCCTTTTCTAAATTCAATAAACATAATCTCTTGACTAATCTCACAACCATTTTACCTATCCCAGCATGATTGAATTTAAAAATGTAACACTCAGTTTCTCCGATAAACCTATCTTCAAAGACTTCTCAAATGTGATTTCAGAGGGAGATAAAGTTCTTCTAAATGCTCCATCAGGAGCAGGTAAGTCAACACTGCTAAAGATGATTATGGGGTTCGTTCAGCCTGATGATGGCTTAGTTTTAGTAGATTCTCAGCAGATTGATTCTGATACTATTAAAGAACTTCGCCAGATGATAGCATATCTTCCACAAGAAGTTAACTTTCCTAGGGGGAAGGTAGAGGATGTTATCAAAGATATCTTTGGCTTTCATTCGAATAGGGAGTTAGTGTATGATCAGTCTCAAGTTGTCACCCTATTCAATGAACTATACTTAGATAAATCTATCCTAAACAGTGATACCAACGAGCTCTCCGGTGGAGAGAAACAGAGACTTGGGATCGTAGTCATGAGACTTTTAAAGCGTAAGATATTCCTTTTAGATGAGATAACATCAGCCTTGAATAGTGAGTTAAAGACTATCATTTGCGACTATTTCATGTCACTCGATGAGACTGTTATTGTTGTCTCGCATGATGATGTCTGGAAACAAACAAATATGAAAAGATTGGAGTGGTAAGATGGGTGCAAAAGATCTGAATCTCTATTCGATGATGTTTGTGTATCTGCTCCTAATAGTTCCGCTTATCATCTCGCTACTCACCAAGATTAAGTTTGAAGTAAAGATACTGATTTCTGTCATTAGAATGACTATCCAATTAGGTCTTATTGGTCTTTATTTGAATTATGTATTCCAACTAAACAATCTCTGGATAAATTTGGGTTGGGTAACAATAATGGCAGTTGTCTCGTCCTATAGCATGATGGGATCTTGCAGGATCAAAGCGAAGTACTTATTATTCCCAATTCTTGCATCTATTCTACTGCCTCTATTAGCTACCATCTTCTATTTCAATCACTTCATTATTGGAATTGACAATGTCCTAAGTGCTAAGTACCTAATTCCAATCTCAGGGATGCTACTTGGTAACACAATGCGAGGGAATAGTATTGCTACAAATACATTTCTTAACTACTTCAGGAGTAATGAGAAGGAGTACTATTTTGCTTTATCGCTAGGGGCTTCTAAGAATGAAGCACTTCGACCTATTGTTAGGAGTAGTATTACTTCAGCTCTCTCACCCTCAGTAGCAACCATGGCAACGATTGGTCTTGTATCTCTTCCCGGAATGATGACCGGACAGATTCTTGGTGGTTCGGTTCCGATGACAGCTATCAAGTATCAAATAGCTATAATGGTAGCAATATTCACATCAATGTCTATGTCGGTCTACCTTCTTACTTCAATCCTACAGCGTAAAGCCTTCGATAAGTTCGATATCCTTAGAAAGGACATCTTTAAGAAGTAACATAGCCAAGCCTCTAAACGAATAATATGAGTTCGAGGCAATGGAGAGAAGTGACTACTATGTCCCGCATTGCTCCGTGTTCGTTAACTCACATAGGAGCGAGCTTGGAAATGATGCTTTAGTTTCATCGTCTTTCGTAGAGCGACTGCCCTCTGTTGCTCTGCAAGCACGCTTGCACCTAATTCCCCTCCTACTTAAAATTGGAAGGGTGTCGCTGAAAGCGACGGGGGTGGTTGTTATACTTCTATTCCCTGCCATTTCTCTTCTTTTTGCATTATGCTCCAGAATTTCTCTTTGTATTGAACATAATCCCTGCATTCTTTCGTGCCCTTTTCGTGTATTTAGATGATGCTTTAGCTTCATCGTTTTCCGTAGAGCGACTGCCCTCTGTTGCTCTGCAAGCACGCTTGCACCTA
>JAVCCX010000143.1 GCA_030765245.1 Candidatus Zophobacter franzmannii
GCGAATTGCGCTGTGTAGGTGTTGGGATTGTCAGGGAGAGGGAAAGAAAGAGTGTTTCAACCACTAAATACACGAAAAGGGCACGAACCGATGAACAAAGTGAAGAGCTCGCTTGAGTGAAACGAAAGCAACTATATTATATTATTATGCTCAAGAGGGAGGACAAATAAGGAATACAGGATTTAACCACGAAATACACGAAAAAACACGAAACAAGAGAAGAAAGGACAATTGTTTGTACAAGATGAAGAAGGATGACAATAACGAAACATAGGATTCAACCATCGGTCTTCGTTTTACAAACTACGCCCAGACAGGCGAAAGACACTAAAGGGCACGAAAGAATGCATAAGAATTTGTTCAATATTCAAAGAATAGAAAAAAGTGGAAAGAAACTTCTAAAAAGGGAAGGGAAATAAGAACCACCCCGCCCTTCGGGCACCCCTCCAAAAGAGGGGAATTAACAAACAAAGGGAAAAGATAACCATTTCGGAGGTCTCGTTCCACTCAACCATCCGCAAGGTTTTGGTACAGTGCAAAATCATCACTCTCTTACTTACCTCTTGTTTGTACTTACTTATAATCTTCTTTCGTGTATTTTAGTGTCGTTCGTGGTTGAGAATTCTTATCCCAGCATTTATCTCTTACAGCTTAAACATCTCTCCGGTTTTCCAGCCATCTGCCGCACTACTGATGATACCTCCTGCATAACCGGCACCTTCACCAACTGGGAAAAGATTCGTAGCACCCACAGAGTTTCTTGTCTCGTGGTCACGAAGGATACGGATTGGTGATGAGGTTCTTGTTTCAGGGGCTATAAGCACACCTTCATTGGCAAAACCCGGGAATTGTCGGTCCCAATGGGTTAATGCATATTTAAGGGCTTTAGCGATGTTTGCCGGGAGAATCTGGTCAATACGAGCTGAATATGTATCTGGTAAGAATGAATGTGATAGTTTTGAAGTAGTTTTCTTATGATTAAGGAAATCTGTTGCTGACTGGATAGGTGCAAGAAATCCCTCTTTAAAAGACTTCTTTTCCAATTTCTGCTGAAATTTCATCCCTGCAAAAAGTTCAGTTCCGTAGTCTTCTGCAGAGACACTTGCAACTATTGCGCTATTGGCGAAATTAGAGCTTCGCACGGAACTACTCATTCCATTTGTCACTATACCACCGTTCTCGGATGCACCATTAATGATACTTCCACCGGGGCACATACAGAAACTAAACACTCCCCTATCACCTATCTTTCGTACGAGTCGATAGGTTGCAGGTCCTGTGATATCGAAATCTGTCTTATCACCATAGAAGGTATGGTTGATATAATCTTGCGGATGCTCAATTCTATAACCAATCGCAAAGTCTTTGTTCTCAATAGGAACATCAGAGCGATGCAGAACAGAGAAGGTATCTCTTGCGGAGTTACCAAGCGCAAGCACAACTATTTCAGGAGTGTATTCATCATCATTAATTCTTACAGCAGAAACCTTGTTGTCTTTAATCGTAATACCGTTGAATTTGCTGTTCCAGTGAAAGACACAGCCCTTTGACTCAAGATACTCTCTGAGTTGAGTGATTATATGCTCAAGCTTATCAGATCCAAGATGTGGAAGCGCTTTGAACAAAATGTCAGGATCAGCACCAAACTCGACAAGTGCTGTATAAATTTTATCTGTAACAATATCCTTTGAACGAGCTGTTAGCTTACCATCGGAAAATGTACCAGCTCCACCTTCACCATACTGAACATTGCTTTCAGTATCTAGATTGCCATCTTTCCAAAACTTAACAACTTTTGGCTTTCTGTCGGCAATCTTCTCACCCCTATCAAAAATAATGGGTTTCAGTCCGTTTTCAACCATTGCAAAGGCAGCGAAGAGTCCGGCAGGACCTGCACCTATAATAAATGGTGAGCTATTACTGACTTTGAGAGTATTCACAGGCTTTGGAGTCTTTGCCTTAATCTCATTTAAGTCAGGATGACTAATGCTAGAGCTATCAAAGAAGAGCTCTAAAGTAAAGTTGTATTTAACCTCATTCCTCTTACGCGCATCGAGGGATCTGCGAATAACTTTGAGAGAAGTAATTCTACTTGGATTAGTTTGTAGTTTCTTTGATACATATGCTTTAAGGTCAGGATGCGCTTCTAAAGGAGTCATTAAGTTTCTAAGTAGGTATTTTTTCATGTTAAATCGCTTTGTTAGTGGTTAAATAAAAAAAACCCGACCAAGGTCGGGCAAATATGGTGGCGGGACCCAGAGTTGAACTGGGGACACAAGGCTTTTCAGGCCTCTGCTCTACCTGCTGAGCTATCCCGCCATGTCCGTAAACAGTGATTGGAATAAATTTCAGAGCAATATTTTTGTCAAGCAAAAATGGGCATTTATTTAGCATGTAGTTTTAACTGTTATATTTGGAGTAAGTTGGGCTAAGTATGACTGTGCTTTTTCGTTACATAATAGACGATAATACTACCAATAAAGATGATATTAACTATGATAGCGAAAAATAATATGAGAGCAGGATGGAATAAAAAGCTGTAGAAGAAGTCTCTAACTTTGTACTCACCGGAGTTCTTGGTTCCTGCCCACCTTTTTCTGTTCGCCGACATCATATCAGGATCAAAACTAGACTGTTCAGAGGTAAATAGTACTGCCTTCTGTTTAGCATCCTCAATAAGCCCCTCATCAAGGTCTTTTTGGTTGCTCTTTTCGAGGAGAGAGTATGTAAGCCAGCTTAATCCTACTGCAAGTAAAATCAGACCTATAGCATGAGCAGTCTTACGAATGCTGTATTCACGCATTAAAATCATTATTTTTCTTAATAGTTGTAACATAGTAACCTATTGTAGGGTAATCTTAATTCCAAGTCCAAAGTCAGTAATATCTTTTGCATAATTACTATACTCATAGAACGATTCATTCAGTATATTGTTTGCATATAAGATAATCGAAATAGTTCGCTTTAACTCATACTCAAGTGAACAATCAAGCATCATTGAATTATCGAGCTCAATATTCAAGTGATTGTATCTACTGCTATAATATGCAAATAATGATGAAAAAGTAAATTTGTCAATCTTTATATCTACATTTGTAAGATTTTCAATCTCAGGGATATATGGAATATCTTCATATTTATCTCCATTTACAAACTCAAGCTCATCTAATCCTGTGTAATTATAAACAAATCTATTCTTTATATGGAAGTTCTTAAGTTTATAACCAACCTCAGCATCCACAGATAGAAGTGGAAAATTATGATAACTATACTTAGTACTATCTTGATTAATAATCTGATAATCAAAATAGTACTTTGGTCTCAGATTTATGCTGAATGGTAACACCTGGCTGTTACTGTAGCCCAAAAGCATGTTAACAGGTAGTTTAGTAGTATTAACTTCATGCGATAGGTTCAAAAAATGATAATCGCTGACATCGTCAAAATAAGAGCTACATTCCTGAATAGGCGTGTTTGCTATTCTCCATAACCCTGAGTTTAAGAGATCCTTTTGCCAATTAAAGCCTATTGACGGGATAACCTTACTGTTATCACCACCAACCCAAAGTGATGAGTTGAAATTGCTTCCTGTATATGTGAGGTCCCCAGAGTAAATGAAGTTATCTGTTTTAGTCCTGAGACTAAGTGATGTTTTCATTTTGTCATTTATGCCGTATGTAGATTGCAGTTCCAAATCATAAAGGTCAGTTTGTGAGAAGTAATCTGACTGCATGTACTGTAACTTTAAATACAGATCCTCAAACTTACTATTATCTAAGTAGGTCATTAAATCAAATGCTCCACTAATGCCTGATAGCTTACTCGTGGCTACAGGGAGCTCGTATTGATTATGATTGACAGCGATAGATACCGGAACCCTCCAATGGGTTGGATTCCATTTAAAGAAGCTTTCACTCTCAAGCCAACCAGAATCAAGTTTCTTGCTCTTATATCCTGCAGAGAAATCTATTAATCTGTTCGTAGAATCTTTGAAGGCCGTTCTAAAGTTTATCTCAGAAGTACCTAAGAACAGTTCCGTGTATGATCTATAGATAAGATTACCTGCTTCTCGATAACTAAATATATGCTCTTCAGCGAAGTATTTGAACCTGGTAAGATTTGGATATTCTATCAAGTCATGCTTTGAAATATCACGCTCAACTGTGTGAAATTCAGCTCTCTTATCGTCTTCACCTTCGATTGTTACATCTTGCAGGTTTAGGTCTTCCGATTCCTGACTGAAAAGTTGTAGAACCAGCAAAAGAAGTATTGCAATAATGATTCTTTTCATCTATTTCAACATTCCTTCAAGATTAGCTCTCTTGGATGCTGAAAGTTCATCCTTTATAAGAGAAAAGACCTTCTTTCCTTCATCTTTATTCCCGGAACGAATATAACAGATCGTTACATAGTATTCGGCTTTTAAAACTATATCCTTGAAGTTTGGATAAATATACTTAACCCTTAAGAGTTCAGGTATTGCATCTTGATACTTCTTATTCCTAAGAAGCCTTTTACCAACTAAGAATTGAGCCTGTGCCCGTACACTCTTAGTCTCATGTCTGAGAAGTTTGTTTAGCTCTTTCTCAGCCTCTTTAGTGTGTTTATGATCTATCTGCCATTCTATCATCTCAAGTCTTGCTTCTGCATAATCAGTCGTCAAACTAGCTGATAGTACTTGTGTGTAATCATCTACGAAAAGTTTATTATTACTAATCCGAGATATTTTCAGTAGCTTGATCGCTGCTGAGTACTCTGCTTTCTGATTAAGGATATCTCTTAGATTAGTTATAGCTGATAGTGTGTCACCCTTTGCCAAATACATCTCAGCGAGTTGTAATTGAATCTTTCCATTTCCATCTTTCTTAATTGATTTCGTGAAAAGAGTCTCGGCTTTGTCATATTCTTTGACTTGCTTCAATGCTTCTGCATAGAGAAGAAGATTAGCATTCTCAGCACCGGGATAGTCTAGGTGATTAATAAGCTTATCACCTGTTTTGACTGCATCAGGCCACTTCTTTTTGCTAACTTCCCATTTAAGAATGATACTATAGAGCTGATGCTTTACATCGTCACTCTTCACTTTATTAGCAGTTTTAGAAACTTGATCCCGGTAGTCATTAACAGTATCCCGAAGCATATTCCAATAGATGCCATCTATTACTACATTTGAAGTCTTCTTCTTAGGCTTCTTCTCTAAAATCTTAGAGAACTCTTTTATAGATGTCCCATAGTTACCTAAGTTATAATAAGCGTTTGCAATTCCAAGTTTTGCTTCAGTTGCAAGTGGTGACTTTTTATAATCTTTGACGAGTGATTGGTAAATCTGTATTGCTTGCTTGTAATCCTCATAATTGAATGCTGCATTACCAGCTAATAAGAGATACTTTTCAGGAGAACTACTCTTGGATTTACTAATGAGCAGGAATGTCTCTTTGGCTTGATCATACCTTTCCAGTTTATAGTAGGTCCAAGCAGTTTGGCTCAAGACCAACTCTAGCTCTTTAGGTTCTGTTGCATATTTCTTAGCTATTTGGTAGTAGATGAGAGCAAACTGGTGGTTATCCCTGTTAAACTCTACATTACCCTGGAGCATATACTTATCGAATAAGTAAGGTTCCATTTCAGGGATGCTTTCTACTGCTTTCATTGCCTTTTCATATTGACCATTGAAGTAGTATGAATGTGCAATTCTCTCTGCCGCTACATCTTTCTCAAAGTTTAGGTTAACTGCTTCTTCAAACTTAACTATCGCATCTCTGTACTTGCCATTCAGGAATTTCACTTCTCCTAAATAGTAAGTAGCAGTAGATGCCTTCTCGGTCTGAGGGTAATCTTTAACAACAAGCTTAAACCACTTCTCGGAATTATTCCAATCCCGCTTTGCTAAATTGCACATCCCGAGTTTGAAATAGACTTCAGCAGTAAACAGTCCATTAGGATATAGCGTAATGTAGTCATCAAAGAAACCTTGTGCATCATCATATCGTTCTAACATATAATAGATATCACCAAAGAGGAATTTGGTCTTCTCAGTAACATTTGGATTAAGTCTATACTCCCATGTTTGGATAAGACTATTAAGTGCATCAGGATATTTGCCCATTAGGTAATAAATCTGAGCTTGCTGATAAAATACAGTACCAAAGTAGGGTGAATTGGATTTCTTGTTAACAAACGATTGAACCTTAGTCAATGCTGCATTCGGATCCGACATCGAGAGGATATCAATCAGTTTATAAAAGCTATTATACTTAATCTCTACTTGTTTAGCACTTTCGTAAAGACGAGTAAGATTGTTCTTTGCTTCATCAATCCTACCTAGTCCTTCGTATGCTAAAGCTTGATAAAAGCGTTTCTTCTCAGGATACTCGGTCATTCTGTTCAGAACATCTAGCGTTGTGGAATAATCATCAAGTTCATAGTAGGTCTCCGCTAAAACCATGAGATAGTCATTATAATAGAGTGATTTATTACTGAGACGATAAGTTCTCTCCAGGATCGGTGTAAAAGTCTCATTCTGATAATTGTAATCAAACCACTTAACATAGGCATAGTCGGTACTTGGGTGTTGTGGATAATTTTCAATCAATCGAGTCATCTCTGCACCTGTCTTGTTATCATTACCCAACTGAATCAAAGCTCTTACTTTAACGCTAAGGATATCAGCGTTAAGTGTTGTTTTCTCCGCCTTAACTATCTGATCATAACACTCTTGATATTTATTTTCATTCAAAAGAGATTTTGCATTCCAGTAAGAGGGAATCCACAGACTTTCATGTTTTGGATAAGTTTTCTCAAAGCGACTTTGTTCTATCCTCATTGCTTCATACTTTCTTAAATGATACAATGATTGTATTTTCTTTAGTAACACCTCTCCCCTTAACTCTTCATCAAGTTGTTGTTTAAGGGTTTCATCGTATATTTCTAGAGCTTTTGCATAATTCTTCTCAGCGAAGTTAACATCACCGGAGATGAAATGAACAATAGGTGAAAACTCTGAGTTTGGATATGTTCTTTCAAAACGAGTAATCTCACCTTTTGCAATCTGGAAATTACCGTCTATGAACAAGCCATAAATGAATTTGAAATCGTCTTCCTGAGTTGCTGTTATGCTTA
>JAVCCX010000171.1 GCA_030765245.1 Candidatus Zophobacter franzmannii
CCCTTCAGCAGAGAAGTAATCATCCCTTTGTATAAGCTTAAACTCTAAACTATCTCGTCTTATATCTATATATCCCGATAACCCTTCGAAATTCTTATCTACATCAAGATAACCTGTTTCATCAAACAGGACTGCCCCTGTCACCTTATCATCAAAATGCAGTGAAACTACTATCTTACTACTAATGTCAATCGCCTGTTCTTCGCTTCCGCTTGGCTCAACAGATAGTCTTAAACTTAGATTCGTAAAATCTCTTAGCGTACCCTTGCCGGTTATCTTATTCCCTAAATAAACAGCCTTATCAAGCTCAATGTCTATATTTTCCTTGTTCAATACTATCTTTGTCTTCAAATCACTCACAGACTGATTGTTCCAGGTCAACACATCAGCTCTTACCTCTCCATATAGTTCAGGAGAGTTCAGGGCACCTGTCACTACAAAGTTCCCATCAATCAAGCCTGTTACCTGGTCTGTAAATATTGCAGGATTAAAGCTGTTGATATTCAGTTTCCCACTCACGGTTGGAGAGCCTGAGAATACTTTGTTTATGGTAAATATAGACTCGCCGGCTATCTCATCAGCGTTCATCTTCTTAATCAGGACTTTCAGGTCATTATCGACTAATTGTGCCTGTGCATTGGGGAAGTAAAGCGTATGGTTTTCTCTTGTAATATAGGCATCATGCACATCTGCATTCACAAGATAATAAGTACTATCTGTCTTCGCATTATGATAGTATCGGCCATCTAAATCAACAACAAAGTCCATCTCATCGAGATAGGTTGTAGTTAACTCAGCCGGCAGAAAGTGGTCTATCTTCGCATTAATCTCCTCAATTTCACCTTTGTAAACCTTGGCATCTGCTTCCAGTGAACCACCGTCTCTCTGAACAGCGGTAAGTTGTAAGGAAAGCTTATCTCTTGTAGCTTCAATAATAGCGGAGATACTGGATATCTGGTCGGTTAAATAAACCTCTTGCTCACCGTTATTATACTTCTCAATCGTATATCTAATGCTTCCGTCTATGATTGTTAGATTCCCAAAGTATTCCCCTAAATCAGGTATCCTTAGTTCACTGTTTTGTTCATGCTTCACTTCCGGGATCCGATAACTGAAGATAAACTCAGGAGCCGCGGTAGTGATTTTGTTAAACAGTCTATACTTCCGATTAAAGATAGGCAGTATCCCAGTCAGCTTATAGTCAACGACTAACTGCTCCACATTCAACTGATAATCACCAACATTACTATCAATCTGAATCCCATTTACAATCACCTGTTTATCACTTAAGGTGAGGTTCTCGAATGAGATTTCTGAATCCAACTGCTTGCTAAGAAACTCCACAGCGTAGTCATTAAGCAGGTTATTGATTACACCTGTCTTGCTTAAGATTAGAATCCCGATATTCAGGATCAGGATTATTATTACTAACCAAAACAGGACTTTAGACTTACGCATTATCTCTCTTCTAATACTCCGTCAACCAGCTCTAAATGGCGGTCGGTAATCTTGGCAATCTCAGGGTTATGAGTCACAATTAAAAAGGTCTGTCCGGTATCTCGGTTAAGGTCCATTATCAAGTCTATTACCTCCTGACTATGCTTTGGATCAAGGTTCCCGGTCGGTTCATCCGCCATCACTATTTCGGGGTTGTTTATCAGTGCTCTACAGATTGCGACACGCTGTTGTTCACCCCCGCTCAATTGATTGGGATAACTGTGTGCTCTATCGGCAATGTGCAGTTTTGTCATCAACTCTCGTGCTCTTTTCAAAGCAACCTTATGCGTCTCTCCTGCTATTAAACAAGGCATAGCAACATTCTCTTCCGCAGTAAAGTCTTCGAGCAGATAGTGAAACTGGAAGACGAAGCCCAGTTTACTGTTTCTAAACTTGTTTATATCTTTATCGTGCGAACCTATCTTCTTCTCATTGAAGTAAAGCTCACCTTCATCCGGCGTATCGAGCATTCCCAGAATATGTAACAGAGTACTTTTTCCACAACCCGACTGACCGGTAATGCAGAGTGTTTCACCCTTATATATCTCAATATTAGCATTCCTCAAGACATGCAGAGTACCTTCATTATCCTGATAGCTCTTGCTCAGGTTCGTGCCTACCAATAATTTATTTTCCATTAATTCCTTTCCCTCAATATCTCATTAACTTCCAGATTGCTTATCTGTTTTAGTGGGAACAGTGTAGAGATGATGATAATCACCAATGACGAGACAAAAATCAGTACAATTGCTGCGGGTCTTATCTGCATTGTCAGTTCATCAATAAAGTACACATCACCACTTATCCCTAAGAGTGTCTGCTTTGTAATAACCCAGGCTAAGCCTATCCCTGCAAGAATCCCCGCTCCGATGGACACTATTGCCAGTCCGACAAAGTTGGTCAGATGTATTCTCTTAAGCGATTTATCACTACAGCCGATAGCCTTCATAATCCCTATCTCAGACTTTCTATCCAGGATAGATGTAGAGACCGAGCTTATCAGGTTAAATGACGCGATTAACACTAAGAACAGCATTATGATAAACAACAACCCTTTCTGCCATTGCAACAGCGTGAATAGCGTGCGATTGAAGTATGACCACGGAAGTATCTGATAATCATTAAACACATCTTTCGACCAATCAAAACACAATCTCTCGACTCTATGCTCTGACTCCCGATTCAGGATTATCTCAACCCAATCGCCAACTCCGTTATCTTGAAAGAATTCATCGAATTCAGCCTTAGCAACGAGTCCTACGGTATTATCCTGCTCATACATCCCGGTTCGATAAAAATCAACAACCTTCAGCTTCATCTCTTTGTTTCTAAATCCGAATACACTCATCTTCTCAGGCTGAGGATTCAAAACCCTCACCGAGTCTCCGATTGCAATCGAAAGCTCTTTCGCCAGAACATGCCCGATTATTATCTCACCTCGTTTAAGCTGGTAATCGTGCTTATCAACAACCCTGTCCAGATGTGACTTAAAGCCCACATCAATGAGATTAACACCTTTCAGATAACATGCCCGAATAGCTTCTCCGTCCTTGGTAATCATCCCCTGCTTAGCGGAAATCTCAGCGACTCCACTAATCTCAGACTTCTCACTCAGGAATTTCGACAGAGAACTGATCTCAGCATCATCAAGCGTATCTGAGATATTCGGATAAATCAGGATATGCGAGTACGCATTCAGGATAGATCTCTTCAGTGTATCTGTGTAACCGTCAAACAGAGCCAGCGCTGCTGTCAGTGTCATAACTGCAATAATAATTCCAATTGCAGAGAACCAGATATCAAATCGTATCTTTCTATTCTTCTTAGAGATAACGCTTCGGCTTAAGTAAAATCCATATAATTTCATAAATCTATTATAAATATTTAGCTATTTTAACTTTGTCAAGTAATGATAGTAAGCCAATCTCATATCTTTATATATTAAGAGAATTCAGCTGCCTAGTTTTATCAAAATATTGCCCTTCAAATTGGCTCTGTCTTGCATCCATTTTACTGTCCTTTTGATGAGACCTTGCGGACCTGTCACGGCGAAGCTTTATGCGAAGAGGGATGGTCCTTAGACCTCCGCAATGGTTGAGTTTCTCCCCTTTACACTGGGAAGTACTGCTTCAGCTGTACACTCTTTACAGGGGAGGGAAACTCCGATTTGCATCTGGAACAGGATGTTCCATTCTTATTCATGCTTTGCCCTTTGGGTTGCTTTGGACTGAATCAACTGCGTAGATGCAAGAAACCGACAGCCATTTGAAAGGTCAGAGACCATTTAAAAGGTAAAGAAATAGTCTCAAGTTATACTAACTCCCTACCTTTGGAATGGCTGAGCGAAGCGATTCCTTGCAAATGGTGGGGATATGGTGAAATATTCAGCCCATGAAGGGCTGGAGGTACCAATGGGTACTTTTACCATGGGCTCGCGCCACATGGCTATTCATGTTCAGCCCTAATCGGGCTGGGATTAAAAAGAATCAGGGAGTATGCTGTGAAATGATGCTTTAGCTTCATCGGTTTTATGGAATGGCAAACGCCAATGGGTACTTTTACCATGGGCTCGCGCCACAGGGCTATTCATGTTCAGCCCTAATCGGGCTGGGATTAATAAGAATCAGGGAGTATGCTGGGAAATGATGCTTTAGCTTCATCGGTTTTATGGGATGGCAAACGCCGATGGGTACTTTTACCATAGGCTCGTGCCACATGGCTATTCATGTTTAG
>JAVCCX010000018.1 GCA_030765245.1 Candidatus Zophobacter franzmannii
TCTTGTTTCTTCATTTACACCGAGATTATTCGATGTGTCATAACTAAATGAAACTGAAGTTACATCTTTATGTTGAAGTACTAATTGTCCATAATACCTTTGGAAGGTTGTAGTAGTTGCTTTCTGCTCAGAAAGGTTATCTTCATTTTTGTTATACCCGGCACTGAGCATCGCAAAGTTCAAGATGTTTACCTGATCAGTAATGATCAATCGCGACACATCACTCTGAAGAGAATTACTTGAAAGTGACTTATATCCAGAACCTATCTCTGCATATTCAATGTTGATATTGTTAAGCAGTATATAAGGTCTTAAAAAAGCCTTCCATGCTACATTCGCCATGTTTGGTTTATACGGTTGCATATTCTCATTTATAATGAAGATGTCTTCATACTGTTCAGGATCTAGCTCAAGATGGAAACTACTCACATCAAAACCGGTAATGCCAAATCTCTCTTCCATCTCTTCAAGTGTAAAAGCTCCATCAGTAATATTGCTATTATAAAGAGCAAATGCAATCTCACCACCAAGGCTGGAACGCTGTTCTGGAAGTGTAATCTTAAAATCGGCACCAATTACAAAGTTATCTTCAGGGAATACATATTGAGCAGCGTCTACAATTGAATATGATGCTTGCTTGATCGATTCTACATCATCTCTTGTTGTAGAGAAGTGAAGCCCCCCAAGGAATGATGTATGTTTGCTCTTATCTGTCCCCAATTCCAATCTTAAAGAGGTCATATCACGAGCAAAAGTACCGTGATTAGTGTTTTCATTCTCAATAGCTCTTCTGTTTTCACCCGTTGAGAACATAACAGATAAGAAATAGTAGTTTAGAATGGCATGTACACCATAGACATTGCTATTATTCATATTGAACTCAGAATAGTTAGGAGAGTAGTCTCCCATAATGAATCTAAGGAAAGGAATCTCTAAGTCTAAGGTAGCACGATTATTTCTTTGGGTAAACTTATTCTGTTTTGAATCACGGTAGAAATTGCCTCTAAAGTCATACCAGAAACCTTTTCTATGTGCATTCTCTGAACGAGAATAGAGGTTCATATTGAAGGTAGCATCATTATCACCTTCAGTAATTGAAGCTCCATCATCTGTTGTCGAAGAATATACATTTGAACGGAAAGTTGCATCACCGTTAAGAGGGAATGGGAGTTCAAACATCTGTTTGTCTGAAGAAACCTGTGTAGTATGCTTTCCTGACAATAGTAGTGTACCATTCTCTGTCCTTACTCTTAACTCTGCACTGTGCATACCTTGTTTGACATTTTCTAGTTTCAAGACCATCATGCTTCCGGTAATGGTTGCCATACTGGTTACATCTCTACCATCGAAGATAACTTTCATAGTCTCTAGGTCCACTTCATCCTGGATAGCAAAATAGGAAACAGAATAGACATAATCATCTTCTGCATCATGCTCTGTTCCAGGACTTAGGACAACGAACCAGTTATCAGTTGTTTCAGCTTCAATCCCAACCTGATAAGGATGTTCTGCTGGGAAGAATTTAGGCAAGGAAACTCGAATCGATTGTTTAGTTTCAGCTTCAAAGTAAAATTCAAGTCCAGTTTCAGTATAGACATTTAAGGGCAATTCAGCAATATAATCTGAATCGTTTGAGATATCTATGTTGGCAGCAATCATATTATAGCTTGTTTTCCCAATTGCTCTATAATAGAAAAACGCATTCTCGATATCTTCAGATCCTTGAAGAACGGTTACACTAACACTCACATTTCCATTTTCTAAATCTGATGAATAAGGCTCATCATAAAGCACAACATCAGCAACAAGTAATGTGCATGACAGAAGTAATATAATTAGTATACTTTTCATCTTTACTCCGCTGATTCTATTTCAATATATTTTATGTTTCCTTCTGCATCTCTAACCTGTACTTTAATCTTTTGAGTACCGGCTAAGTCATCCTGAATATATTCCATTATTTCAGGATTAAGTTTAGGAGAAGGACCAATATTAACTTCACCATCAGATTTAGATTCTGCTGTATGTCCGGGTTCAAGGTTAAATTTTTTGCCTGTAATTGTGTTTTCAACATCCAATAATCCCTTAAACATATGAATCCATGTAGTTCCTTCAGGACCTACGCTTGTTAGGAAAGAAGTACCTTTAACAGACGCAACTGTATTACTAGTTTCTACTCTATATTGATCTGTCATGTGGCTTTTAATCTTTGAAAAAAGTTTTCCGGCATCAAGCTTAGTCTTCTTAGCAAGGTGATCTCCATTACGAGTTCCGTTTATTGTTACAATACTCCAAGGGAAGACTTTAATTAAGGATCCGTTATCAGTATATTTAACTGCGGCATAAGACTTCTCGCCTGTGGTAATCTTATCTCCATTCATCAACATCTCACCAGTTGTAATCTCTTTATTCTCTCCGTTTCGCTCAAGAGTAATCATCCCCTTTGCCTTAAATAGAAGTGCAATAGGATCAGCATCAGCAATTGCAATGCTCACAAGCATTAGCACAAACAATAATATTATTATCTTTTTCATCTCTACCTCCTATTGCTCAGTTATCTTGATTGTAACTGATTTGCCTATGAACTCTTTAATCTTCTTAACTGCCTTTTCGCCTGATAACCAACTCTCTTCAGTTATAACATTGGTTGTTGGAACATTCCCACCATCGAGAAGGCTGTTAACTCCATTATCACCGAATTGTCGTAACAGTTCAGCTATCTCTAATGTAATTTGATTAGAGGTTGAAGATGTATCTTCAACAAAATGGAAGACCTTATATTCACTTTCTATCTGTAGCGCATCTCCATCAGGAGCACTCTCTGTAGAAATCGGAGCACTAACCTTCCAGGCATAATAGTAGCCATCAGTAAAAGGGATAAATCCGGAATAAACGCTACTTGGAATATCCTCTATGACCATAAATTCGCGACCAACTCTCTCCAAATCTCTTCCGGTCATATCATCTTTTCTTTCAAACTCCTTGATGGTTAGTTTAAATCCCTTTCCTGATGAAGGATTAAACAAATTAGACTGCCAGTTGAATACGACAATATTGTTATGAAGTTGCGGAACTGTTCCCCCCATCTCAGCGCCAGGCTGATTAAGGAAGATTGCATTAGCATTCTTGACAGTGAAATTGATTGAGGCTTTATTACTTAGACTTGGATTTGTAATAGGGGAGTTAGCTTGTATCGATAGTGAATAGTTTCCATCAGGTAACAAGCCTGTATTCAACACGACATCCTCCAGAGCTGGAGCAGCAGTAAATAGGTCATCAATCGAAATCATATCAGTCCCGACTTCAAACTTGTCAGAGATGATGCTTGTCAAAACATCTCTATTTGTCACACTTACTACACTTTGTGTCCAAAAATCATCTTTTGCTGTTAACTCATAATCTAATAGTGTTAAACCATTCCAAGTTAACACAACATCGAGAGTAAATGGCAGACTATCAGTAACACTCGCTGGAACTCGGTTAATATCCCAACTGAATATAAA
>JAVCCX010000294.1 GCA_030765245.1 Candidatus Zophobacter franzmannii
GATGCAGCCAAGACAGAACAAGAGCTGAATGAGGAAACAAAGCAACTCTTCAATACAATCCTTGAAGGGATGTTGGATGAGTTTGAGATAGAAGCGGATTATCTTGGTGCTGTCTATACTGTTAGAGCAGGATATAGTCCTGAAGGATTCAAGAGCATGCTTTTGAAGATCCAGGCAAACCTGAACCGTAAATCTAACAATCACTTTAGCAAGGCTAACATCTCAACAAGACGACTTGGTTCTATAGACAAGTCCTTGAAGAAGATTAAGGCACCTCATAATCTCCTATATAATCGTGATAGATATGAAGAGATGCGGTTAAAACTTTAGACTACACAATTTTAGAATCATATAACGCCAACCTAACCCGGTTGGCGTTTTTTGATTCCCTAACAACTCGGAGAGTTGTTGTTCGTAACTTAATTGTATTCAATTGCGTGAGACGGCAAAGAAGAAGATTTAACCACTGAAAGCACGGAAAGCACGGAAGAAGAGAAGGGTTAAGTTCAAGAAAGAGAAGAGGTGCAAGCTCGCTTGCAAAGCAACTGGGGGCAGTCGCTCTACAAAAAGGTACAGCTGAAGCGGTACTTCCCACAACACAATCTATCAGGATTACATTTCTTTATTAATAATCAGCTTATCTGGAATCCAGGTTAGTGGGACTGTGACTCAAGATACCATTTGGGCTCCTGCTGATAATCCTATCAATGTGACTGACAACCTGATTATCAACGAAGGGGTAACCCTTACTATTCTTCCCTGTTCACAAATCTACTTCAATTCTAGGCGTATTCTGAATTTGGAAGAGTTTAGTCCTGGATATTATTATGATGGCGGAGCAAATCTAGGTAAAATGATCTGGTGTCATGGTAATCTTATTGTAGAGGGGACAGAAGAGGAACCCATTCTCTTTACCAGGCTACAAGATGAGTACAAATACTTTTGGGGTAATATCTATCTTGATTTGGAATAATACAAACTCAAATGTAGGGTTGATTGCCAATAACAGATTTCTGTCACATTTCAGAGCTGATACTGATAACATGCAATGGTCTCAGAATAGCTTTGAACATAAAGAAAGAGAAGAGGTGCAAGCTCGCTTGCAAAGCAACTGGGGGCAGTCGCTCTACAAAAGGTGCAGCTGAAGCGGTGCATCCCAGAACATCATGTTTCAAGGCCTAACCCCAAGAACTATTTATATAAGAAAAAGTTTGACCTAATATTTCGGACGGTTTTGATTTGAGTTGGTAGAAATGATAAATCAATAAGGATTGTATATGCATAAAAATCTAGTTCTATTAGGGATTCTACTTCTCATGACATTATCACTCTTATCCGGGTATGGCTCATATTTCAAAATTCCTGAAGAGTTACAGGAAGTGCCTGATGGAGTTGAAAGGCAACTACTTTATCGATCAGAAACAAATAAGCAGTATATCAATTACCAAGCCGTAGATCCTCCGCTGTTACTCGTTTATTCGGATATAAAAGAGCTACAGTTTACAATAGATAACTATGATATTAAAACAATTGCATTAGATGGTTGTTATATCATGACTCCGGCAACCTCATCAACAAGACTTGGAGTTTATAAAGATGGGTGCGGTGAATCAGACTTCTGGATAGAAAATGAACTTGAAAATGAACACACTTATAAGCTAACTCTAGAAACTGATGATCCAATAGGAATGAAAATTATAAGGGGCGTTATAGCTCTCGTAGCGTGATCTCCTGTGATGGCTGGTCTCGGGAAACATATCCTGTTGCTAATGCATTTAGTTTATCTTTCATTAGAGTCACCAATAACGATTTACCTATTATAAGAGTTAAAGAATCCAGCTCGCGTGAATATTTAGCTAGCTATGATAATTTTGGAGGTGATTATCTAAGGGGACAAACTATTTTTGAATCAAGAGATAGTGCGATACCTAACTACTTTAACACAGTCACATTCGATAAGCAGTATGAAGATGACTTTATTATTGAGGTTAAATTTAGAGCAGAAGAGAACTACGGGTATCTAAAAGTTGAACTCCTTGGAGATGGAGTTGCCTTTGTTTCCGGGAACGATGGTACTGATAAACCAATAAGCCAATTAGAAAAGAATAAATTCCCTTCAGGGACTTATATGTTAACTATTCAAGATAATAAGTATCAAAAAAAGTTAGTTGACAATGTTGTTATTGAGAAAGGTAAAACAGCTGTTAAAAGGTATAATATCTCTAATGGATCAGAGTTTGGTAGTAATACTGAAGATTTAATTTACTTCGATGATGGGGATGTCATAATTTCCTACTACCCACCTAAGGCAACAGTAGAGTTAATCATGCAAGATGGAAAGGTAGAATTATTACATGAGTGGAAGCAATTGCTAACATTACCAAAGGGAGAGTATCTTTTAAATGTATATGCAAAGGATTATGAAAGCAAGCAAGTAGAATTTCAAGTTGACCCATATGAGGTTACAAGAGCCCAATGGAAGGAGATAATGAATAGAAGTATTCCACTTCTTGAGCATGAAACTCCAATAGAGAATGTATGCTGGAACAGAGCAATTAAGTTCTGTAATCAATTGAGTAAATCTGAGAGGTTTGACCCTTTCTACCTAACTGGTTTTGGGAATGATAAGAACAATCTAAATATAGAAGATAATTCCAGAAATATTATTCGGTGTGATTTTGATGCCAATGGTTATAGATTGCCCTCGGAAGTAGAATGGGAGTATGTAGCGAAAGGTGGACAATTAGCTTTTTCTAACGATGAGCTGTTCATTAAGGCTGCCAAAGATAAAGAGCAAGTTGAGGGAAGATGTAGTAAGAATAAGAAAGAAGTAACAGTGTTTTGTGGGTCTAGTGGACCTAATGTTCTAGGCATTTATGATCTGACTTCTAATGTCTCCGAGTGGTGTGGTGATTGGTATAGTGAAGATTACTATACACTTCACCTGAAATGAATCCAACAGGACCTCAAAAAGGGATGTACGTTGTTTGTAGAGATCAGTTGGATACATTATTACCAAATGAATATATAGATTCATTGAGTCGTAGATTTTGCTTTGCCAGAGATCATTCCGAAAAAATACACGGTTTCAGAGTTGTTCGGAAAGTAGATTAATTGATTATAAGTGAATTCAATAATTACAAATCTAAATAAGCAATTAAGAAAACATACTAGCTACCAATGTTTGATTGGTAACGCATTACACGGCAGCCTACATGAAAGTTTTAGAAATTAGAAAATCTTACAAAAAAGCTATATCTAGCTACTATGATTGAAATAATAGCCTGAGCTAAGTAAATATAATCAAAGAAAAAAGCTATTGGAAAAAGCAAAGATAGAATCAATTAGATTGTTATTATAGGTGGCATCGAAGGTGATTCAAAATAATGTAAGTGATAGAAAAACAGCAAGATTGAAATTGTAACTGAGAAATTATTTGACATAATCAGCGTAGATTTATTTTTTGCGAAGATATAATCGATATTTGACAGTGATATAGCGTGTGAAAAGAGTGATAAGTAAGAATGAATAATTCTTGACATATAAAAAGCGAAAAGTTTTATGACGCAACGCAAGCCGAAGTAGCTCAATGGTAGAGCAATGGTTTTGTAAACCATAGGTTGGGGGTTCGACTCCCTTCTTCGGCTCCATAAAGTGGAGAGGTTCCCGAGTGGTCAAAGGGAACAGACTGTAAATCTGTCGGCGAAGCCTTCGGAGGTTCAAATCCTCCCCTCTCCACCA
>JAVCCX010000156.1 GCA_030765245.1 Candidatus Zophobacter franzmannii
GTTGTTGATTAATCTCCACTTTATCAGTTGTATATGGATCTATTTCCCAAATCTCTCTCAGCACATCATATGCCATTCTAGGAATTGCTTCATAAACACCATCATTGTTTGGACCGGTTAATCGGCAGATTCCAAACCATTCCTCATTCATGTTATTTCTACCATTAACGAAGTCAAATGAGTAACCACCATTACTCCAAGATGCGTTGTTGTCTTGGACTTCCAGGTTTTCAGTTTGCTTATACTTCCACCACTCATCTCTCCATTCGAATTGACAAGCACCAAGAGCATTACCCTCTTCTTCGTTTCCGTAGCTTTTATTATATATCTCTACCCAATTACCTTTAATAAGCTTGGCTTGCCCTTCCTGATCCTCTTCATATGATAAAGCATTGAAAGCATCACTACCGAATTCTGTTAACATAACAGGTAAACCAAGTTCATTATGAACCCGTTGCCACATATCAGTAAAACTTATTCCACGGTATGAGTTAACGCCAAGTATATCCATATCTTTGCATATATCTTTAATGATATCAAGATATTGGAGGTCACCATTAACAATTAAGTATGGATGATGTGTGTCGAGTTCTTTTGCAGATCTCATGGCATCATTAAATAGACTGTATAAGCTTTTTGCTTTCGCCTGATATCGCTCACCTTCAGGAAGGTTCTCTATCTCAAAACTTGCCCACTCTAATCCATAATTACTCTCATTTCCAAGAGCAAAAGCAAGAACACCTGGAACATCTTTAAACTTGTTAACCATCTCAGTAAAATCATTTATTAAAGTTTCTCTAGTGAGAGGATCGGCGTAATTAGTCCACACAGACCATTTCCCCCCTACAGTATACCCATATCTACCCATTAAATGATTAACTATAGTCATGATCCCGTGTTCTCGGTAAATATATGTTACCCATTTAGGAGGAATAACACCGAATTGTCTGATTGTATTTACACCTGCTTTTTTCATCAGGTTACATTCATAATCCAGAATCTTCTTAATCTGCTCGTCTGAATTAGCCCACAGGTTATAGGAGTAGTTTTCTCCGATTGGAGTATATCCCCAGACCATTCCCTTTACAAAGTAGTCTTCACCGTCAACTTTGAGTTTCCATCCTTGTTCATCGTTAAAAGTAGTAACAATGTTAGGATTGTTAGAAGTGGAAGCAAATGCCAGCCCTGTAAACAGGAATAACGATAGTAAAATTATAAACCGTTTTATTGTATTAGAGCAATAATGTTTGGCCATATTCGGCTCCTTTTTATTCATTTGCATATTAAAATAACGAAAATAATCAGCTTCTATATAGCAGTTGAAATTTTAAAGAAAATTGTCAAGTATATTTTTTTCACTTGCTATCATTATGCCTTCTTTATGTCTGTTAAGTGTGCTTTCTATAGCTTTATATTTTTTTTAAAATTATGTAGGGTTTACTGAACTCTGACGAACAACTTGTCTCGTAGTTTGGCTAAATATCAATGTTTGCTAAAGGGACATTCCCGTTACGCCATTCTCAACAAGACGCAGTTTGCCCACTGCTCTCCCATTGTGCACGCACTGCACTCGCACTGAATCAGCGGGTTGACAGTGGGTTGGCAGTGCGTGCACAGTGCAAAGTCAGTGCGTTGATCCGTACAGTGCCCAAAGGGAGAGAGAAAAGAGGGTAAAAACCCGAAGCTCTGCATAAAACGCACTGTAGATTTGGGTTTTTTAGAAAAAATGGGAGGGAAGGGAAATTGACTAACTTATTCTTTTGAGCCTACATTAGCACTGGAGTTACGTACAGTCAATGGAGCCGGTAGGACTACATGTTGAAAATCAAGGTCAACTCCATCGATCATAGCTAGTAACATAGCAATTACTCTTTCAGCTATTCGAGCAATTGGAACTGTAATTGTGGTTAGGGATGGGAAGACCATAGATGATACTTTGATGTCATCAAAGCCAACAACACTTATATCTTCTGGTATTTTATACCCCCGCTCTCTGATATACTTCATTGCCCCTATAGCCATTGAATCATTTGCACACATAATCGCGGTTGGCGGTGACTTTAGTGATAGTAAATAGGCTGCTCCACTTTCACCTGATTCATAGGAGTAGTCACCGTTGAAAATCAGCTTCTTATCTACATTGAGGTCGTTGCTAACTAGGGCAGAAGCATATCCGGTAAGTCTTTCATTGCAAACATTTGAATCAAGAAGTCCGGAAATAAAGCCGATTCTTTTATGCCCATATGAAAACAGATGATTCGCTGCGTCGCTACTGCTATTGAAATTGTCCAATGTTACAGAAGGAATTGATTTATCTGTAGATAGATTGTCCAGAAGGACAATTGGTAACATTCTTTTTAGTTCCTGGATTTTGTTCTCGATTCTCGGGAAACAGCAGATGACAACCCCATCTATCTTCTTCTGATTGTTTATCGGGTTTAAATCATCAGGATCAGAAAAGAGAACTAGGTTATAACCCTTCTTCTTAACTTCTTTTTCCAGAGCATCAAAGACTAATGAGTAATAAGGACTTGAGATCCCTTCCTTGATTCCTGAATCGAGAAAAAAACCGACATTAAGAGTTATTTTGGGAGTCATTTTACTGTGACTTACAAAGGCTCCCTTGGTAGTGAATTTATGGAGTATACCCTCTTCAACTAATTCCGTAATAGCTCTTCTAACAGTCATGTAGGAAACATCGTACATCTTAGCCATCACTCTTTCACCCGGGAGTTTACTAACTATTTCACCGGTTCTAATGCCATCTTTAATTATCTCTTTAATATTGATATATTTGGGGGTCTTATTAGTCATTATACTCCTTAACGATTGTCAAATATGTTAATCGCATAGGATAGATAATAGCAATACCTATAGCAGTCAACTAAAAAAATGTAAAAAGTAACCTAAACAAGAGAAAATATTTCAAAGTAAGCGTTAATTCTGGTGGCTATTCTTAGCCTTTCTTAAACACGATAGAGATTAGGAAAGTATCTGCAAAAATCTTCATGAATTGGTATAAGGACGGTCTTATATACATTCAAAACATGTATATAAGAGAATATGAAAAATGCAGAATTACTATTCCAAATTATGAAAAAAATCACTATACTTCGAGGCTGAGTTAAAAATAAAAGAGGTTCCACATGAATGACTAATTGATGCAGAATAACTATAGCAGAGCACCGTTAGTTGTGAATGAAGGAGATCTGAAGTGGAACTTTAATGAAAAAAAACTTGACATCTAGATAAGACAAAAAGCTAGTTGCTATATAGCATATTAAACTGTAATGGAATTTGAAGCATCAATACAAAAAGAGGTTTTCTTATGATACGAAAGGTGATGATATATTCTTTTCTGCTGACTATAATTACAGCAGTCTTTTTAATCGGATGTGATACAATAACTAATCCGGATGATGTCCCGGACTCTACGCAACCGATAGACTATCAGTTACTCTGGTCTGATGAATTTAATCAAGATACCCCTACTCCTGATCCTTCAAAGTGGAATTATGCCCTTGGCTATGGTTATGGAAATCAAGATGATGGATGGGGAAATGATGAATGGCAAAATTACACAGATTCTGAAGAAAATGTAAAAGTTGAAGATGGGAATCTGGTGTTAACTGCAAGATACGATTCCGATAACTATATAGCACCGGGTAAAAGAGATGGGTCTATTACTTCAGGAAGATTGAACACAAAGAATAAATTCACGATGAAATATGGTAAAATACAGGCAAGAATAAAACCACCCAAAGGTGATGGGATCTGGCCTGCGTTCTGGATGTTGGGTGCAAACTTCGATGAGGTCAGTTGGCCATATTGTGGTGAATTAGACATTATGGAAATGAGCCCTCTTTATCATGATGATAAAACCTCAATCTGTACGATTCATTGGTGGGATGAGAATCTTGAGTCACATCAGTCAGCACAGGGAATTAGAGAGTTTAATGAATCATTAGCAGATGACTTCCATGTTTTTGAAATTGAATGGGACGCGCAAAGGATTATTGGTAGAATTGATAATATAACCTATTTTACGAAGCTTGTTGATGTTGATACAATGTCTGAATTCCTAAATGATTTTTATCTTCTTATCAACATTGCTGTTGGTGGAGGATTTGGCGGAACTCCTTCTGAGGAAACGCCTTGGCCCCAGAGCATGTTTATTGACTGGATAAGGGCTTATCAAGGGAATGTAAATGATGAGCCTATAGAAACCTATGGTATCTTTACTGACACAACACCAGTTGATGAAGGTATTACCGTCGGAGTTGATGCAGAAATCTTTGTGTGGGAAAACACACTAACTCAAGGTACACTTTTACCATTCGAAGGAGAAAACGTGATCTCATTTGTTACTACTGGTATGACTTGGTTTGGTGCAGGAATTCAGATGAACCAACCCATTGATTTTTCAGGATTTACCGGGGGTAACCTTAACTTTGCAATAAAGATACCTGCAGATGTTAGCTTTAAAATTGGTATTAATGATACAGAAGGTAATGAGAACTTTGTCACGTTCCCTGCTAATACTGATATCTATGGCTTGATAAGAGATGGAGAATGGGGACAGGCTTCTATTCAGATGGATGCTTTGGCTGAAGGAGTTAATCTTGAACTTGTGAGCTACAGCTTTATGATTAAAGAAGAAGTTGGAATTCAGTGCCAATTTGCTGTAGATGATATTTATTTTAATGGTGGTGGTTCAACCTTTAGTAGCCTTGGATTTGATAAGTCCTCTTATACCGTTGATGAAAATGGTGCAGCAATTTTAGTTACTGATACAGGAGCAGCTAATAACAGTGTAAATGTCTCTGTGAATAATGGCATCGATACAATTAATGTTGAAGTGAATTTGGATGCAAACGGAGAAGGAACTGCAGCCCTTTACTTTGGTCTCACTGATGATGGAACAGACACAATAGCAATTAGTGCCGGTGATGTTTTAACAGTAAGTTACAGTGATACA
>JAVCCX010000372.1 GCA_030765245.1 Candidatus Zophobacter franzmannii
CAACTGAGCTACGCCGCCATTGGTAGCGAGGGGAGGATTTGAACCTCCGACCTTCGGGTTATGAGCCCGACGAGCTACCTGACTGCTCCACCTCGCGTCAACGTATAAGCACTTTTCTTTTTGCGACTCAGCTCGTCAAGAAAAAATAACTATTTTTCTTGCTTAGTAAGGAAACTGTTTAAATGCTCGATATATTTTACTGGACCACCCGGTTGGTAACCTGTTTGCCCAATAAGAGTTCCGTCTGAAGAGATGAGTATAATGGTTGGAAAACCACGGACTCCATATTTATCCATAAGATCTCTATTCTGTTTTACTAACTCATCAGTTTGGGGTAGTTTTTTAGGAAAATCAGCTTTTAGGAGAACTAGGTTCTTATCAGCATACTCTTTGAATTCTACTGTATTAAAAACTTCGTCATCAAGCTTGATGCACCATCCACACCAATCTGAACCAGAGAAATCAATTAAGATAGGAAGATTCTTCTCTGTTGCAATCTTCTCACTTGCTGGAAAGTCTTCAGACCATTCCAATTCTATACTTATGCCTGTCTTTATTGTTTCTGCTTTAGCACAACCAATACTTGATATCAATCCTACTAAGAGCATCAGTACTGTAATTAACTTTATGTTACTCAACTTTATCTCCATTTACATATACTTCATAAGTGATGTTTGAACTCTCTTTTAACATTGCAGAGACTGCACAATACTTTGTTGCAGAGAGATCAACAGCACGCTTTATTTTGTAGTTATTTAGTCCTTCACCCTTGAAGATATACTTCACGCGAATATCGCTATATATCTTCGGCTGACCTTCTGCTTGGTCTGCATCAATCTCCATTTGGAAATCAAAACCTTCAAAACCATAGTTCTTGAGAATATAAACAACATCCATTCCAGTGCAACCACCTAATGCGGAAAGTAGCATTCCTTTTGGAGATGGCCCGGCACCTGAGGCACCGGGCTTGTTTGCATCCATCAATAATTTATGATCACCTTGTTGTGACTCGAATTGAAAGTCACCATTCCATGATACTACAGTGTTCATTTTTTCCTATCACTCTTAGTCTTCGCTACCATTCGTTCGTAAGTTTTTACAAACGCATCAAGGCATTCATACATGTCATCACGCTCGTCTTCTTTGATGTCATCAAATACCTTTCTCTGCTGAGCAAATATCTTTTTGCTACATTCAGTTGCTAAGCTTTTACCATCATCAGTTACAAGTGCATACCAACGGCGTCTGTCTTCCTCAGAATGCTTTCTGAGCGCATAACCCTTTAAAACTAAGTTATCCATAATTCTGGTTACACGACTATGAGAAACATTCAATGCCGCGGCTAATTGGTTCATGCTAACTGGTTTGCCCTGGGTGAACAAATGTTTTAACATATTACATTCCATTTTACCAATGTTCATAGTAGATTTATGAAGATTATCTCGTTCATAAAGTATCTTTTGCATGCGGTTAGTCAGTGTTAAAAAGTCCTCAATTGAGTATTTCATCTGTGTCTCCTTGTTGTAAGCGATTTTTCTATTTTTATCTAAGTTATTAGCCTTTATATATACTAATACATATCTTATCTTAAATTACTGCAAAAAACATAATTATTAGAAACAATATTTTAGACACATATATAATAACAACCTAACTCAGTGATGCAACAAAAATATATATTCAGTTAAGTTTAAGACTGAATTCATATACGACCTGAATTATTGTCAGTTACCCATTTATATGAAATACTGTCAATGAATTCATTGCAAAATTGGAGGAGTTGCTAATCTCATGCTAGGTTACTAGCTGGCGGTTTAAAGAGATAGCAATTGTCAGAAAATATGAACGAAAATCAGAAGGTGAGATGTCAGAGCTATCTCTATCTTGAATTATCTATATTTAATTAAAATATATTTATTAAATACCGGAGCTAAATTAATTTCCACTCAACAAATTACCGAGACTTCCCAAAACAGATCCTTCACCTTTTCTACTTCCACCTGCAACAGGAGCATGCTTGATTATTCTATCAGCAAGTCGGGAGAATGGTAATGATTGAAGCATCACAACACCGGTACCTTGAAGAGTGGCTAAGAAGAGTCCCTCACCACCAAAGAAGGCAGACTTAAGTCCACCAACCATCTCAATGTTGTAGTCAATTCCATCAGAGAATCCAACTAGACAACCGGTATCAACAATTAACTTTTCATTGTTAAGGGTTTTTGTTACTACAGTTCCACCTGCGTGCAGGAATGCCATTCCATCACCTGTTATCTTCTGGAGGATAAAACCTTCACCCCCGAAGAAACCTGTTCCGAATCTTTTAGTAAAAGTGATATCTATCTTAGTTCCATAGGCTGCACAGAGGAAGGCATCCTTCTGGCAATAGTATGTTCTACCGATTGTATTTAAATCGAGGGGTATTATTTTCCCGGGATAGGGAGCAGCAAAAGCTACTTTTTGTTGTCTTGTTACACCATTAGTAAAATGAGTAAGGAACATCGATTCGCCTGAGACCATTCTTTTGGCACTCTGGAAAAGTTTTCCGGCAAGACCTTGCGAAATCTCTGAGCCATCGCCTAGCTTGGACTCATATCTAATACCCTCTTCCATCCAGTTCATCATTCCGGCTTCCGCAACAATTGTTTCACCATGGTCGAGGATAACCTCTACCACCTGCATATCATTGCCTAATATCTCATATTCTATTTCGTGTGATTTCATTATAATTCCTTCTAAAATATCTTTCTAAAGAAAACAGGGAGCCCACCATTTTTAGTCTGTAATAGGGCTTCTTCAGGATTCCTAATGTCGGGATGAAGATAGTAAACTTCATTCAGTTTTGCTAACTTTACCAATTCATTAACCACATTGGCACCCTTAATTCTAATCCCGTAAGGTGGATTTGTTACAATCATATGATTGGAAATTGAATCACCGTACTCTCTAATATCCTTATGACTAAACTCAATCAACCCGGACACTCCGGCAGCCTCAGCATTGTGATTACATGAGATGATCGATTTGGCATCGATATCAGAACCTATTAGGCTTAACTCAGGTTTCTCAATACTCTCTTCCATAAACTTGTTCTCTATTTTGCTAAAAATCTCAGGCTGAAAGCTATCCCAGTCTTGAAAAGCAAACTTTCTAAATTTAGAAAGAGGTAGTTTTGTTGCCATTACTGCCTTTTCAATCAGGATAGTTCCTGAACCACAGAGCGGATCCATTAATGGCAAGTCACTCGTAGGTAGTGATATCAGCATCGCAGCAACAGTTGTCTCACGCAAGGGAGCGTCTTCTCTCCAAGGCATATAGCCCCTCTTATGAAGGTGCTTTCCACTTGAATCAACACTTATTGTAAAATGGTTACTCACTGCATTCACAATCAGCAATTGGGTGTCATCTTCATCTGGAGAAGTTACTACCTCAATTCTATTGTTTATCTGTCGATGCAAGATAGATAGTACAGACAATCCGATTGCTTTCTCATGATATATTTTAGATCCATAGGATTGAACATGGAAGCAAATCTTTTGCTTATTAATAAAGTCTTCCCATGGGAGTTTGTATAACTTTGCTTCAAGCTCTTTAAAGCTCTCTGCTATAAAAGATTCTAATCTTACCACGAAGCGTG
>JAVCCX010000279.1 GCA_030765245.1 Candidatus Zophobacter franzmannii
AGCAATCAAGAATTCCCGAGCACAAGTAGCTGTAGCACCTGTTTTAGCATTAAAAGTAGCAGGACCGAAGTCAGGATTCCACTCTTCTTTTCCTTCTCTTGCAGCTAAACCTTCATATTCACCTTTTCTAACTTCTGCTAAGTTCTTCCATTCAGGTTTAGAAGCAGAATACTCATAAAGATAGATTGGTATCTTCAATTCTCTACCAACGCGTTCTCCAAGCTCTTTTGACATCTCAATACATTCTTCCATAGTCATGTCCGCTACTGGGATGAATGGACATACATCTGTTGCGCCCATTCTTGGATGTGCACCACTGTGTTTTGTCATATCAATCAGTTCAGAGGCTGTTTTAATAGCCTGGAAAGCGGCTTCAATTACTGCTTTTGGTTCTCCAACAATCGTGTACACAGTTCTATTTGTACCCATGCCCGGATCGACATCAAGCAAAACAGCTCCGTCAATCCCCTTGATTGTTTCTGAGATTTTATCGAGAATCGCACTATCTCGGCCTTCGCTGAAATTTGGAACGCATTCTACTATCTTCATTTCTCCTCCGCTCTTCTATTTTTTTGTAATTTTTACTTTTATAACTTTCATTTGAGTAACTTGTAAAACCTGGATGCTATAGGCTTCCATTTCAATATACTGCCCCTGAACCGGAATCCTCTTGATATTATCTATTATTAGACCTGCAATAGTCTCAAAATCACCTTCAGGAAGCTTTATATCAAACTCGTCGATAAGAACATCTACTTCAACATCTCCCTTTACGAGCCAGGTATTCTCTCCAATCTTTTCAACATCTTTTTCCTCTTCGATATCATATTCATCTTCGATATCACCAACGATTTCCTCAATGATATCTTCGATTGTAACAATACCTTCAGTACCACCGTAAGAATCTACAACGATAACCATAGATTTCTTCTTCAATTGCATCTCTTTCAGGAGTTCATCTGCATCCATGGTTTCAGGGGCAAAGTACGGTTTATGAATGATATCTTTCGCAATCAAGTCCTTTTTGTCAGATTTGATAATATCATAGATAATAAGAATACCAATGATATTATCAATATTATCATGATAAACCGGATAACGAGTATAACCCTCTTTCAATGCTAGCTCAATTATCTGTTGAACCGGCATATCCTCAGGAATAGCTACAATATCTGTTCTTGGAGTTATAATATTTTTAGCTTCTAAGTCTGAGAACACAAGAGCATCCTCAAGCATCTCGCGTTGGGGATCTTCAAATGTTTCATCATGAGCTGTTGAGTTTAGGAATTGAGCCAAATCATCTCTAGTTAGATAAGCTAAACTTGCAGTCGTTCTAAGTTTAAGTAGTTTGCTGAGTCCCTTATTTAAAAGAGTTACAAACTTGACAAAGGGATAAAACAGCGTGTAGAAGAACTTCATAGCAGGGAAAAATAGTGGAACTAGTTTATCTCCATAATCACGGAATAGAGCTTTGGGAACAATCTCACCAAAGATTAATACAACGACACCGAGAGCAATTGGAATGAAACCTGATTTAAACGCCTTAGTATCTTCTAGCATGAAGGTAGTAAGTGAAGCAAGGATAACCGCCGATATGTTATTCCCGAACAGAGTAGTACCCAAGAATCTATCAGGGTTTTCAATAAAGGATAGAAGCTCTTTTCGCTTCTTATCCTTCTTTGCATCCTGTTCAAGTTTCAATCTATCAATAGAGATCACACCAGTTTCATAACCGGCGAAGAAGAACGACAAAATCAATGAAAACAGTATAATAGCAAAGGCTGTAATTAGCCCCATTTAGTCCTCTTTATATAATTTAATTCTCAATCTTTTCATTACGATAGGCGATCTTTAGAGCTTCAATAAACTCATCTATTCCACCAGCTAAAATATCTGTGAGTTTGTATGATGTCAAATTAATTCTATGGTCTGTAACTCTGGACTGAGGAAAATTATAAGTTCTGATCTTTGCACTTCTATCCCCTGTCCCTACTTGTGCCCTTCTTTGAGATGCAATTTCAGCTTCCTGTTGTGACAGTTTTAAGTCAAAAAGTCGTGCTCTAAGCACCTTCATAGCCTTATCTTTATTCTTAAGCTGTGACTTCTCATCCTGGCAGGTAACAACCAAACCCGTAGGCACGTGAGTAAGACGAACAGCTGAATCAGTAGTATTAACCGACTGTCCACCGTGTCCACTTGAGCGGTAAAGATCAATTCGTAATTCAGCATCCTTGATATCGATGTCAATATCTTCAACTTCAGGAAGTACGGCAACTGAAACTGCTGAAGTGTGTATTCTACCACTCGCCTCGGTTTGAGGTACGCGTTGTACACGATGGACTCCACTCTCAAATCTCATTGTACCATAGACATTGTCGCCACTCACCTGAAAAATAACCTCTTTGAAACCACCAATACCAATAGCATTGGAACTAACAACTGACATTTTCCAGCCAATTCTCTCAATATAATATTGATACATACGGAACAGCTCTGCAGCAAATAGCGCTGCTTCGTCTCCACCTGCTCCGGCTCTGATCTCAATAAGAACATCTTTCTCATCATTCTCATCTTTGGGAACAAGTAGCTCCTTAAGATCAGCAGTCAGTACTTCTAACTCACCATCTTTCTCTTCGATCTCCATTTTAATGAGTTCTAACATCTCATCATCTTTTTCAGCTCGAAGGAGAACATTGTTTTCATCTAAGGTAGAACTAACTATCAACCATTTGTCATAGCATGTGAGAATATTATCTAATTCTTTAAATCTTTTTGAAAGTTTTCTATAACTCCGTTGATCAGCCATTTTTTTAGGGTCATAGACATCAGCCTTCATACCCTCATATACTACTCTAATCCCTTCTAATTTCTCTTTAGGAATCATTATCAGCCCCTATCATTTCTACATCATACTCTTCAATGCTATCACCCAATGCTGCTTTCATAGCGACAATTGCACATTCAACCATTCCATCTTCAGGTGGCTGAGTTGTGATTCTTTGTAGTGCCATTCCAGGTCCTGTCATAAGCTTAACTAGTGGGTGATGAATATTCTTACCTGAAAGCTTCAAAATCTCATAGGAAACTCCAGAGATTAATGGGAAGAACAACAAGTGATATGCAAGTCTTACAAACACAGCTGGTGGCTTACCAAATATCCAAGCAACAGCCATTGTATCAATTATTGAGAAAATCAGGATACTGACAAGGAGGACAAAGAACATAAAACTTGTTCCACATCTTGGGTGAAGTGTACTATGTTTTTGCACATCACTCACACTAAGATCACTCTCTTTTTCATACGCATTCACACTCTTATGCTCAGCTCCATGGTATTGAAAAACTCTATGTATATCTTTTAATCGACTTATGATTAGTAAGTAAACGACAAAGAAGATTATCCTCACAACACCTGCAGCAAGATTGAAATATACATTCTGCTTTGAAAGATGTACCCAATCTGCAATTTTGTAGGGTAAGAAACCAAACAATAGAAATGCCAAACCAAAAGAAAACACATAACTAAGGATTTCATAAAACTTCTCAGTAGCAGCAGATTTCTTCTTCTTATTTTCTTCCTGGTTATCAAGTTCCCAACGATTAGCTGAGAAAGTAAGTGTTCCTATTCCAATCTTCATCATCTCTATGAGTGAGACAAACCCTCTAATAAGAGGTAGCCCCAGTAATTTATGCATTTGAGTAATACTCGTAAATGGTTCTTTTTTTACTTCAATCTTTCCACTGGCTCTTCTGATAGCTGTAGCAATATGTTCAGGTCCGCGCATCATCACGCCTTCAATAACTGCCTGTCCACCTACAGCAATAGCCTTTTTATCTTTTTCCATAATATCTCCGTAGTTTAGGGAAT
>JAVCCX010000127.1 GCA_030765245.1 Candidatus Zophobacter franzmannii
GGTCTTTTGCCATCCCTTGCATGAGTTGCTGGATTCTGGCAATCTCCTCTTCCCTCTGTTTGTTGAGCAATTGATTGTGTCTGAGTTCTTCAATCTGTTCAGGAGATCGAGGGATAAAGAGAAGGCTCTTATACTTAAAATAGAGATTGTCTGCCCGGATAACTCTTATTAATGCGGACTTTTGATTTGAACTTGGGGAGTTAAAATATATATCAGCGAGTTGGTCTAAAGTGTATGTCAACAAGTCTTCAGAGACCATCTCCCAGAGGAGTGGAACATCGATATCAGATTTAATTGTATTAATCTCTTCCAACATTTCGCTGGTAAGCTCTTTTAAACCGGTTGAGTTACAATGCCCATGCTTCAAAACAATGCGTTGCAGGGAAAGCTTTAACTGTCTTCCTTTCATATTCAACACATTTACATGAGTACTGGATTGCTTCTCTACACAACCAAATTGAAGTTCATCACCTTCAAAAAACTCAATGAGAAGTCCATCAAGGTTATCCACTATTAGGAACTCCAGTCAACAGCTTTTCTTCTGATTGGCATGGTCATACATCTACAACCTCCGCCACCTCGAGCAAGCTCTGTTCCATCGACGGAAATACAGTATTTATTTATCTTTGTTATATCTAACTTATCAGCAATCAAGTCTTTAGCTTTTATTATCTCATAACCATTATTGCTTAATTCGTCGAGTGTGTGTATGTTACGGCTATAACCAAGAATCTTACCCGGTCCTACAGAAAGGAAATTTGCACCACTATGCCACTGCTCTCTCTCCTGAGTCCATTCACTTGCTTGACCACCGCAAAAGATAGGTTTAAGATCGAAACCAAGATCTTTCAGAGCAATAAGAAGATTATCCTTAGAGCTTATTTCAACTTTGCCATTTTCGATTCTAATAGCTACAGTTTCCAGTCTATTAGGTTTTAATATAACAGGTCCATAAACCATACACTCATGTATATTTAAGAAAGTGAATACCATATCCAGATGGATAAATGACTCGGGTTCAAGTGGCAGATCCTGTACAACTATATTGAAAGGTTCACCTTGCTTTTTATAATGTTCAATTAAGAAGTCAATTCCCTGTGGAGTAGTTCTGGCTCCAATACCTATAACTAGAGTATCCTCGCGTGCTATTAGCACATCCCCACCTTCGATTGTTATATCTTTTAGAGGAACATTAAAGCTGTCTGAAGGACTGAAGGTTTTAGCCTGGAGGCTTGGATGATAGTCAAAGATCGTTTCCATAATTATGGATTCTCGCTCTCTAACATGATTTGCCATCTTGCCAATCAGCACTTCATCACGAACAGAGATTGAAGCATCTCTCATGAAGAAGAAATTATGCAGAGGTCTTAGAGAGTACTTCTCCTTGCTTAGGAAGTTTGTCAGAGATGATTTCTTCATAACCACTCCCTCGAACAACTGTCGAGTTAACTCCTGTGGACCTAACTTCATTAACTCATCAGTTAGTCCTTTCCTGCATTCATAATTACAAATCTTCTCTATTAAATTGAACTTAACTCTATCATTCTTGAGTATATCTGTCAGTAAATCTTTAACTTCAAATGTGTTAGTTACCTTCTGTAGTGCCTCGTAAAATTCATTATGCTCTGACTCAGCTACTGAAAGGTTTAGAATATCACTATAAAGTGCTCTTTCAGCATTTTGTGGAGTCATATTTTCTATCTCTCGACCTGGTTTATGAAGAATTACACCTTCTAATTCACCAATCTCTGAGGTAACATTAATATCAAACTTGTTATACATTTCCTCTCCTGAAACTGTTATTTATTCAAACTTTAGGCATTGCCTTAAGTGTCAATTGATTTATCAGTTGAGTAATTGTGGTAAATTTAGGTAGGGGGATTGTTTATTAAATTCAACACATGTATGTTTTGAAATACAAAATTATGTGAGTTTCTATAAGTCAGTTAGATTTACCCGAATAACGATTAATTATAAGTATGGTTTTGCTCTTGGGTATACTCTATTCTTCCGAATAGCCATTTTGAACCGCATTATTCCTATCTATTTATAATATGCTATTGATAGGAATGGTTGCTTCACGCTCTCAATTATCATTGCTGAGATGCGTTTGCTATTTGCTAAACAATCTGCGACTTTATCTAGAGATTTCCGTAATTTTGATGTAAATGCCAAATGCTTTAGTGGTCTTCCGTTTAAAGCCGGACCCATAGCAATTTGTAAGGCTACTTGAAACGAGAATTCACACATCTCACTCCAATTCTCAAAGATATCTGATGCAATTGTACTCTGAGCACTACTTGGGAAGCCTGAATTTACTAAGAGGAACGAAGATAACTTTTTATGGTCAAGCATATCTTTTTCTTCGTATAGTCTTTCTAAAAGTGCCGTAATATGACCGGGGAATGCATCAACATACAAGGGTGAGGACAAAATAATCAAATCTGATTTCTGCAATTTATCTATTACAATTGAAAGGTTAGTGTAGTTTGAAAACACATGGAGAGTCTCGCATTCTACACCAAATTTCTCTTACTGGATTCTTAAATAATCAGCCAATGAGAATGATGAAGACTTCCTTGATTTTGGACTACCAATTAGTATCAGTGCTTTCATTGGATTTCCTCTTGAATGAGAGATGCTAGTTGCACATATTCCTTTTCTACATGGTATTTGAGAACTCATCATAATAATTGCATCCATCAATAACGGTTCCTTCATTCTCCCCCCGAGAATTTTAAGAATATACTATTTATTGCAAACACTTGTAAGATGTCAATTGTTTATTTGCTTTCTCTTTTAATCAATAGGGAAATAGTTTGATTACAAACAGCTAAAAGCGACCTTTGTCTATTTACTCAATATGAATTTAGTTCCAAGTGAGAGGATATAAGCCTTAAGTCCTGCATTTCTTTCGTAATAGCTGTAATTGATATTGATAGTTTTAAATCCTAACTTCCATACATGAGCTTTAGTGAAAATATCTGTATATTGTATCCCAAAGCTATATTGAGTAGAGTTAAATTCTGATAAATCATAATCTGATGTATAGAACTCCTCAGTAGATAGATGTTCCTCAAAAGGAGCGAAGTAATCTGATTTAGTCTGAGCGTAATACCTGAATGACGGATATAAAGTAAAACTATTACTAATTTTTATTGGGACTTCAATGTCCGCTGTATGAGCGGTCACTCCCCAATCATCAAAGTAGTATCTATAATAATTTCTTAACACAAAAATATCATTTATATAGTAATTGAGTCGCATCCCTAACGGTGTTTTCAACCTACTATCAGGTAAGCGTTCTATATCATCAGCTAGTTGAAATACCTCTTTATTAGAAGGTGAGGTGTAGCTGGGGATATCATCAGCATTACCAATAAAGTAGTCATCTATGTCAGCAAAATACACTCTTTGCATCGGATTTGCCAGCCAACCCTTTTGCAACACAATATCTGAAAACAATGATATTTGAGAATTTTGTCCGAGTATCTGAGAAAAACTTAGCGATGCTGAATATGTGTTTCTACCCTTGTCTTCAATAAGAGTATTAGATATCGGATGCCAAACAGCAGGATCGGTTTTATCAACAGCAATTCCTGAGCTATCCAAAATATCTACATCCTCGAAAAATCCGATAAACAAATCACCATCATTGTGGTTATAGTGGATAATTTCAGTAGGGTATTTTGGATGCCAAGTATCCAGGAAGATGTTTGCAGTTATCCCAACTTCAGTATTTTGTTGATTAAACAACCTTGCAAAACTACCTCCGAA
>JAVCCX010000005.1 GCA_030765245.1 Candidatus Zophobacter franzmannii
GAGTATGGGGCAGAGATGGTACATATCTGAAATCTCTTAGGAAGTCCGTTTTCACTGCGTTCTGACAAACTCCCTCTTCGATTATCTCTTCTTCCCTGTCATCTCTTCAATATCAACGCAGAGGATACCGACACTGTCAAAGCATCCACCTTTGAAATCCCACTCTTTATCTGGAATATACTGCTCCATCAGGACTTGCATGGAAAATGCTTTCTCTTCATCGTCAGATACTTCTCGTACCTTGCCTTTTCCGCATACAGAACGATACAGCATAGTACAATGGGAAGCGACTCCATCGGTGATGAGTCTGTGATCGATTGAGATTGCAAATGAGCAATGCTGGTTCAATCTTAGTACATCAAGCTTCTTGCCTTCTGTGGCACAATGGATGTATATTTTATTATCTGCGTAGCCATAGTTAAATGGCAGGGTATATGGGTAATCTCCGTCTATCAAGGATAGATAGCAGACCACACCTTTCTTGATTACTCCCTCAATTTCAGCAAATTCTTTTATTTCTCTCTCAGCCTTTCTCATATAATCCTCTCTATCATTTCAGTAAAACCATTCTGGTTATTAGACGCAACCACATCATACCTTGCTTTCAGTTCTTTGGGAGCATTTATCACGACAAAACTATTATCAGTAATCTCCAGCATCGCAAGGTCATTATAATCGTTACCAAGCACTGCAATCTCTGCTCTATCTATCTCTAATCTCTCTGCAAGAAGCAGGGCTGTATGTCCTTTGGAAACATCTTTTGGGAAGATCTCAATCCAGGTTGAGCGTTTATCCAATGGGGAAGTTGCTCTGATTACATTGAGGTCAGGCATCTGTTTTCTAAGCCTTTCAATAGTTTCCTCACCACCCTCAGGGACAATCCCAAGCACCTGTGTCGCAGGTTTATAGCGGTGACTTTCTTTAATCAGTTCGGTACTAAAGCTCTCGTAAAGTTTCAGTCTTCTCCGAAAGTCCGGATTCTTACATCCGGTACTGTAATAGAAGAACTTATGATTCTCAGGGATTGGCTCATGAATCATGAAGTCGATATCCTGTTCCATTAGGATATTAGTGCACTCAATGACCTCTTCTTTTGTTAACTCAGCGGTTTCAAGGAGAGTTTGAGTCTGCCAGTTCATCAATCCACCCCCGGATGAGAAGATTAGGAAATCAATTGGAAAGTCAGGGGGAATAGCTTCTTTAAAGCTATAGAGTGAACGGCCGGTGGCAATTGCCCTGATAATCTTCTTCTTCCCAAGCTTTTCAAGAGTGTAAAGGTCAATCTCGCTTATCGCATGCCTGTCATTCAAAAGGGTTCCGTCCAGATCAGTAATAATCAATTTCATAATCTACTCCATAAGTTGGTAAGTACTCAAATTCATGGGTGAATTCAGGCTGGCAAGGGTCTTCTCAATGAATACACCTTCCTGCTCCGACTTCTGATAACCAAAGGTTGAACGAATCGCAAGGGAGACAAACTGCACTGCTCGTTCAAGAGCAATAGGTAGGCTGTCACCCTGCATTAAACTACCGTTAAGTACGCTTGTAAACACATCCCCGGTCCCGGGATACTCTGCCGGAAGGTAAGTACATTCCACCTTCCAGAAACGGTTCATATCTTTATGATAACCTGCAACCGAGGTTAAAGCACGCTTTTTATTTGGAATACTAGTAATAACTGAAATCTTCGGACCGAGTTCTGATAACTTGAAACACCACTCTTTTATCTGTTCATTAGACATATCTGTGGGTATCTCTTTCTCAAGCAGAAAGGCAGCTTCCGTGATATTGGGAGTAATCAAATCTGCATAACCGACAAGTTCTCTCATTCTGGGAATTATCTCAGGAGTGAACGATGCATACAACTCTCCATTATCAGCCATAACAGGGTCAACAGTAACAAGTTGATTATCTTGTCGGAAGTGCTCGATGAAGTCGATAACAATATCGATTTGCTCCGCTGAACCAAGAAATCCGCTGTAGATATTATCAAAGCTGAAGTTCAGTGTTTTCCAATGAGAGATGAACTCTTTCATTTGAGGAGTAAGATCAAGGAATTTAAAGCCTTTGATGGCTGTGTGAGTAGATAGTACAGCCGTTGGAACGGAGCTAACCTGAATACCCATAGTATTGAGAATGGGAATAACAACCCCGAGTGAGACTCTACCGTAACCTGACAAATCGTGAAACGCTGCGCAATGTTTAATTGGATTAATCATAATGACACTCCCTAAAATTCTAAACTTAGACCAATCAACCCTTCATTAGTCAGATAAGGGGATAATTCTAAATATGACAAGGTATTTTTCTTATCTCTCCAACTCTCATAACGAACCATCATCCATTTTGTTACTGAATATCCGATTATAGAGCCGATAAATACATCTGTTGCCCAATGTTTATCATCATACATTCGAGAGAGACCGGAAAGAGTTGCACCACTGTAGAATGCTACTGATAATAGGGGTTTACCCTCTGCGTATTGATGTGATAATACAGTTGCGAGAGAGAAGGCTAAGGTTGTATGCCCGGACGCAAATGAAGTATCAACACTAAAACTACTTCTATTCCAGAAGTCGTGTCCTTCAGTATGGTCTGGTCTTCTTCGTTGGGTAGCAATTTTTAGTGTAGAAGTAACTCCTGATGAAAGCAGAGCTCCTCCAAGAGCATAAATTCCAGTGTCCATAAGCTCATTGCTACCTATAGCAAAGCCTAATCCACCCACGATTAGATATGATGGGAAGAGGTATTTACCCTCCCCAAAGAGCTTTGCTCCTGCAGAAACATCTGTCAGAAAGGGAGTCCTATTATCTCTGATAACTCGTCGGATCTCCTCCTCTGTAAAGAAGAGAGCTGTTCCAATTGTTGCAATTGCAATCGTACTTCCAACCAGTGATTTCTGTATCTCATAGGGATTAGCAAAGACTTTGAATTTATGATCTTGCACGCTTTCAACAGCGATAAGTTGCAAGCTTAAGATTAAGAATAGGAGTGAGATTAATATTTTCATATCCGAAGTATTCAACATCTATTGTGATTGTCAATCTAATCCACACTATATGTCATTCGACCTATTGCTAACACTAGTCCTTTACCTTTTCAATGGTTGAGTGAAGCGAATCCTTGCAATGGTGAAACAAAAGTGCAATTGATTCATCCCAATATCTCCCTTCAATAATTCAGACTCAAAACTTACCAGTCACTTACTGATTTCTTTCCCGTTTTTTACCCGTCTGGGTAGGTTCTGGGTAAGCAAGTGGGTAAGAGAGTAGTAAGGGACTAGTTAGAATTATTCAAGAGAAATGCTAGAGAAATCGTCGATTTAGTCTTAAAATCCATTGATTTGGATTTGAGAATCACTACAAATAATAAATCTCTTGAAAACAAATACATACAATACAACTAAGAAAATGATGTTGTTAAAATAAGTAGTTACAGACCAACACGGACTTAGAAGGATTTACAAGGACTTATTGGGACTTACAAAGATAAGAAACACTTCGTATATTTTTCTTGTCAGGGCAGGTCTGTGCTTACCCAAATTCAGACACCCACAAAGGATACACATACACGAATGTCCAAACAGCTAAATGCCTATATTATACTAGGTTCTAAATCAACCATCTTGAAAGTATAAATTTCATTTTAAATAAATTACTTCTAGACAATTGTAGAGTTCAGGATATGTTTAAACCTCACTTACATATTTACTTTGAAGGATGTTTGCTTGCCAAACCCTAGAATCCCAGTAATACGAATTTCTATCACGATCATTAAATGGTGGTCTATACAATGATTAAAATAAAAAGAATGCTGTACCCACTTCTACGACTGCTTTATGAAAGAGAATAATTTCTATCCAATAATCGAAGAATTGATAGCCGAGAGTGATTTTACAGGCAACATAAAACAGAAAAATAAGCAGCTAGAAGATATTAGGAAGCTGATACAAGCAGGCACTATACCAGAATGGATGACCATTCAATTTACGCAGATGCAGGCCCAATATCCGTAAGGATCGGATCTCCGTCTCCGTTCATCATCTAATAGCGAAGCTCTGGAAAACTTTAATGGAGCCGGATTGTATTCATCGTTGGTGCATTTTGCTGCCGAAGGTCCTATAGAAGAAACAATAAAGAGAGTCTGGGCAAGCCTTTGGACATTGCGTGCATTTACAGAACGAGAGTTTCACAAAATCGATCACAGAGCTATTGCAACGGAAATTGAATTTCTGGCGACTACCGATGGTGTTTTAAAAATAATGCAGGCACGACCCTGGCTGGATTAGACTGACAAAAGAGATAGATGACTTCTACTGCAATTGTGTTTAGTGTGTAGAGAAACTAGGAGCATCTTAACCACTATCTTATATGTAATTGAATACCTTTAGTTTCAGCTATGTGTCTTAGCTCATCAAAATCCCTTTCCGGAAGAGTGTGAGCATTTCTGTAAGAAGCTCTTAAGGTTGATCCGGGTTGGAATGGTTGAAGATAGTACTTCTCTTCAGGATGAATCAAATCTATGCACTTCGCAAGGTCAGATACTTTATGTATCCCTGAGACAACTGTTGTTCTGAACTCGTATCTGAGACCTGAGTGACGGAGGATATCCATAGACTCAAGCATCTTATCATAGCTATCGAAACCACCGGCTGCAAGTTTGAATTTATCTTCTGAAGCTTTGATATCCATTGCAACAAATTCAACAACTTGAGATTCAACAAGCGTCTTCAGTTTTGTTGGCAAAGTTCCATTTGTATCAATCTTAACCAGAAACCCTAAATCTTTTATTCTCTGACAGAAGCCAATTAAATCATCTTGGAGCAGTGGTTCTCCACCTGTTATAGTAACAGCGTCTAGCTTTCCAATCCGTTTCTCCAAGAAACTAAAGAACTCACTATCTGAGTGAAGTTCGTCAAATTTATCGGGTAAAACCAAAGATGGATTATGACAGAATGGGCAACGAAGATTGCAACCTTGGGTAAAAACTATCGCGGAATGTTTACCGGGATAGTCAATCATTGAGAATTTCTCGTAATGTGGGTATTTCATATTGAAAAAGGGAGCTATAGACAGCTCCCTTTAAATTATCTATGGATTAGTTTGTGTTAACTGCTTCAACGAAGTTTGGTTCTTTCTTGGCTTTTTCTTCGCGATTTCCTCTTTAGGTTCCTCTAAGAAGGTCTCGCCTTTGAGTACTTTCTTATCACGGAAGGCAAAGGTTTTACGCATATTAAACTCGGCCTGCTTTCCTCCATTCCACTGTGAAACAGGACGGAGATAGCCAACGACACGGGAATATACTTCACAATTATCACTACAACAAGGGCAGTTATAATGCTCTCCGCTAATGTAGCCATGGGATGGGCAGACACTGAAGGTTGGGGAGAAGGTGAAATATGGTAAGGTGTAGTTATCACAAATCTTCTTTACCAGGTTCTTCATTGAGTCAAGGTCATTAAGACGCTCACCTGCGAAGACATGGAGGACAGTTCCTCCAGTGTATTTTGCCTGTAGTTCATCTTGTAGATCTAATACTTCAAATACATCATTTGAGTAGTTTACAGGCAACTGGGTTGAGTTGGTATAGAAAGGTTCTACACCCTTCTCATTGTTGGCCACAAGGATGTCAGGGAATTGAGCTCTATCAATACGAGCTAGACGATAAGTTGTTCCTTCTGCAGGAGTTGCCTCAAGATTATAGTTGTTTCCGGTTTCTTCCTGGAAGGTAACGAGTTTATCACGAAGGAAGTCCATTACTTTATTAGCAAAGGTATTACCCTCTTCACTTGCAATATCGCAGGAGAGGAAATTAAGGCAGGATTCGTTCATGCCAATTATTCCAATAGTTGAGAAGTGGTTCTTCCAGAACTTATTGAAACGTTCTTTCACGCTATTCAAATAGAACTTTGTGTATGGATAAAGTCCACTATCTGTAAATGTCTCTAAGACCTTTCTTTTTATTTCAAGGCTGGATTGAGCAAGGTCTATCTGCTTTTCTAGTCTGTCAAAATAATCATCCTCATCAAGTGCAAGGTAGCCAATACGAGGTAGATTTACAGTTACAACACCTATAGAACCAGTAAGAGGGTTTGCTCCAAAAAGACCACCACCACGGGCTTCAAGTTTAGAAGTATCAAGTCTGAGACGGCAACACATTGAGCGTGAATCATCAGGACTCATGCTGGAATTGACAAAGTTCGAGAAATAGGGGATACCATACTTTGCTGTAGCTTCCCAAAGGAACTCTAGGGTCGGATTATCCCAGTCAAAATCGTTTGTAATGTTATAGGTAGGAATTGGGAAAGTGAATACTCGTCCCAGGGCATCTCCCTCAACCATAACTTCCAGAAATGACTTATTCAGCATATTCATCTCTTCCTGATACTCAGAATATGTAGTTTCTTGCTGAATCCCACCTATTACAACAGGTTGATCAGTATATGCTTTAGGAGGATGAAGATCCATTGTTATGTTTGTAAATGGAGTCTGGAACCCAACACGAGTTGGGACATTTATATTGAAAACAAATTCCTGAAGTGCTTGTTTAACATCTGTGTAAGACAAATTATCGAATCGGATTAATGGTGCTAAAAGTGTGTCAAAGTTTGAGAATGCCTGAGCACCCGCAGCTTCACCTTGTAGAGTGTAGAAGAAGTTAATAATCTGTCCCAGAGCTGAACGGAAATGTTTTGCAGGACCACTTTCTACTTTACCTTTAGCTCCTTTGAATCCCTTCATGAGGAGATCCATAAGA